>NZ_FVZN01000013.1:0-300000 GCF_900168685.1 Solibacillus isronensis
AAGGTGCAAGCACCAATAAAATTTCCGCTCGACTTGCATGTATTAGGCACGCCGCCAGCGTTCGTCCTGAGCCAGGATCAAACTCTCCATAAAAGTAGTTTGAAAGCTCATTTGCTTTGCTAGCGATCCAACTTCGTTAGAAGTTGAAATCTATTGTTTGCTTCATTTAAGAAGCTTGTTTCATTAACGTTGCTTGTTCAGTTTTCAAGGTTCATTGTGCTCCGAAACGGAACTTCTCAATGTTATCATTTCATAACTATTATGTCAATAACATTTTTTAATATTTTTTCGCTTCAGTAGCGACTTCAATCAGTATATTACAATGTTTTATTGAAGTCAATAATTATTGTAAAATATTTTTGAAGTAACTATCCTCTTAAGGACAAATAATAATATACCTCAAAAGGATAGCTAAAATCAAGCTTTTTTTCTAAAAAACTTTTTCAAGTCTACTACAAACAACATAATCCCCAGAATAACGACCAATCCGCCTACTATTTGGGAAACAGTCAAATATTCATTGAAGATAAAGATCGCAAGTAGCGCTGCACCAACCGGTTCGAATAGAATGGCAATCGAAATTACATTCGTACTTGTCCATTTCAATGCCCAGTTGAAAAGATTATGCCCTAATAAGTTTGGTATAATCGCCAATAAAATAAACCACATCCAATCAATCGCCGGATATGGACCGAATGATTCCCCTTTTATAATAATATAAAAGAATAAAGTAATTGTACTTACGGAATACACGACCATCGTATAAGTAACAAGAGACAATCTTTTCCGTACATCTTGCCCGAACAATAAATAACCCGTTATTAAGGCACATGCAATCAATGCTAATATATCTCCATAAAGTGCCGTACCACTAATTTGAAAATCTCCCCAGCTAATAAGGACGCTGCCTAAAATCGCAATGCCGCCAGCAATAAATGTCTGGAGCGTTATTTTTTCTTTGAAGAATAGATACGTTCCGATAAATGCAAATAGCGGCTGCATCGTTACCAATACAGTAGAACTTGCTACAGATGTGTAATTTAACGATTCAAACCATAATATAAAATGAAATGATAAAAATACCCCTGCGATTGACGAAAATATCCAATCACGTTTTGACAGCACTTTTATTTCATTGCTATATTTCATTAAAAACCACGGGAGCATTATCAATATCGAAAACAGCATTCGGTAAAATGCAATAACTCCAGCATCTGCAGTTGATAGTTTTACAAAAATCGCAGAAAGGGAAACAGAGATTACGCCAATAATAATAGGAATATACGGGTGGATTGGTGGTCTTTCCACTAAAACCCCTTCTTTCTATATAATATATCATCTAATACGAAATATTTTGCGATACCTCATATTCACATTATCAAACTATACCTTATAAAAGGTTTTTTTTCGATAGAATTTGAATTCCATTTTTAATGAAGGAGATGTTTGGATATGGAATGGTTAGCGAATGATAAATTTACGCTAGAAATTTTATTAAAATTACTAATTGCGGCTACACTAAGTTTAATTATTGGTATCGAAAGGGAATTGAAAAAGAAGCCAGTCGGTCTAAAGACAAGTTTAGTGATCGCGACATTCAGTTGTTTACTTACAATCATCTCAATTGAGACGGCCTATTCAACTCCTGCACGTGACGATATTAACATTACGATGGATCCGTTGCGTTTAGCCGCGCAAATTGTAAGCGGTATTGGTTTTTTAGGTGCCGGTGTTATTTTGCGTAAAGGGAATGACAGTATTACCGGACTTACGACAGCCGCCATGATTTGGGGAGCTGCCGCTATCGGAATTGCTGTGGGTGCAGGTTTTTATATTGAAGCATTTATTACTGTCCTTATAGTCGTATTGGGAATTGAACTTCTTGCTCCTTTCTTATTGAGGTTCGGTCCAAAGCGTCTAAGAATGCGCGAAGTTTCTTTAATTATTAATACCGACCAAGCAGACAATATAAAAAATGTCGTGGATTATTTGAGGGAGCATGATATGTATATCGATAATATTTCAATTCGTGATGTACCATTTTCCGAAAAACTATTACATGAAATCGATATACGATTATCTACCGTCGAAACGAACCATACTATCGAACTTTATAACCGGCTTAGAAAATTGGATTATGTAGTAAATATTAAAATCGAATATTTAGATTAACGGAGGAAAACGCAATGGGAGAATTTTTCAGATTACTAAAGGATGGCAATAAACCATCCTTACTCGCAGCATTCGTCAATACATTTTTAGGAACAATCAAGGGGGTTGCGTTCTTCTTTACAGGAAATGTTGCGATGTTTGCCGAAATGATGCACTCTTTCGGGGATGCCGCAAACCAATTTTTCGTATTCATAGGCTCTGCCTTAGCAAAAAAGGCTCCTACTCCAAAATTTCCGAATGGATACGGACGTATTGTTAATTTAGTCTGTTTGGGGGCTGTTTTGATTGTAGCAATCCTTTCATATGAAACAATTAAAGAAGGATGGCATCATTTTATCCATCCTGCATCGGAATCGTCAGGAATTTGGATCGCTCTTGGTGTATTGGCAATCGGTATTATCTTGGAAGGCTTTGTTTTAAATAAAGCAGCTAAAGAAGTGCTTCATGAAGTTAGTGTAGAACCTAAAGGAATTATAATTCTCCAGTCCGCAAAATATTTAAAGCGCGCAAAACCGGCAACAAAGCTTGTATGGATGGAAGACTTAGTAGCAACTTCAGGTAATGTCCTGGCGTTTTTAGCAATTATCATTGCGTATTTTACCGGTTTCTACCGATTGGAAGGATTTATTTCAATGGTAATCGGTTTAATGATGTTTTATGTAGTAGGTCGTGTCTTTTTAGATAATGCGCGTGGTGCAATCGGTGAAACGGATGAGGAAATGCTTGTGCATATCGGAAATCTTGTTATGGAAGATCCGCATGTAACGGATATCGCACGACTAGAAGTAATTAAAGAAGGCGAATTTTTACATGTTGAACTTATTGCGGAGACAGATCCGAATTTATCACTCGCCTATTTAGATGATGTACGTGACCATTTAACAACACTGCTGTTAAACCAAAAAGGTGTAACAAAAGTTACGATGGCGTTTGATGAAGATAATGGCGAACGCAGCTGGACACATATCGCTACAAAACCTGAATCAGAAAAAGGCATGATTTAATTGAATCAAGTAAAAAGGAAGCTGGTCCCACTATCCGACCGCTTCCTTTTTTTACGTTCTTATAAAGACATTTCTAAAATTTTGCGTACATCGTCTGCTTCAAGTTTATTGAAGTTGCCGAATGGACCATATACCAGGCAATGCTCAACCATTTCTTCGAAGTGTGTAGCATCAATATCATAGTCAGCTAATCGATTCGGAGCACCAAGAGATGTCCAGAATGCTGATAATGCCTCAATACCTTCCAATGCAACTTGTTCTTCTGTTTTGTTTGTCGGATCGACATTGAATACATTTACGGCTAATTTTGCAAAACGGGAAGGATTCACATGTAAATTATGCTTCATCCAGTTCGGGAATATAATAGCTAAGCCGCCTGCATGTGCAATATCGTAATACGCTGAAACTGCATGCTCAATATTATGTGTTGCCCAGTCACCGCGTGAACCTAATGCAAGGAATCCATTCAATCCGATTGTTCCTGCAAGCATTAATGTTTCACGATGCTCGTAGTTAGACGGATCTTTCAATGCTTTTGGCGCAACATCAATAAGCGTACGTAAAATTCCCTCGCTCATTTCATCTGTAATCGGCGTGTTTGTCGCATTGTTGAAGTACTGTTCAAAAATATGCGACATTGTATCAACAACACCATTTACAGTTTGGTTTGCCGGCACTGAATAAGTATAAGATGGATCTAAAATCGAGAATTTCGGGAAAGTTGCCGGACTGCCCCAACCATACTTCTCTTTTGTTTCTAAATTTGTAATAACCGAACCTGAGTTCATTTCAGATGCTGTTGCAGCTAATGTTAAAACAGTTGCCAATGGTAATGCTTCAGTTGCCATTACTTTTCTTGTAACAATATCCCAAGCATCCGCTTCTACCTTTGCACCTGCAACGATTAATTTAGAGCAGTCAATTACCGAACCGCCCCCTACTGCCAACACGATATCAACCTGATTCTCTTTACAAATTTTAATACCTTTACGAGCTGTTTCTACACGAGGGTTAGGCTCGACACCTGATAATTCGAATACGTTCATATTCAAGTCATTTAAAATGGCCATAATATCATCGTACACACCATTTGATTTAATACTTCCTCCACCATACACGATTAAAATATTCTGGCCGTATTGAGGAAGTTCTTTTCGTAAATGTTCGATACTCCCTTTACCAAAATGAATCTTTACTGGATTATAAAATGAAAATTCGTTCATCAATGGTTCCCCCTATTTTTCAAAAAAGTCCCACTCCAATAATAGGAGTGAGACTTAATAATATAATGATTATACCCATCCACGGAAGCGAGAGGCCTCGGCAGTGCGGCGAACACCTACCATATAAGCAGCTAAACGCATATTAATATTGCGGTTTTGTGCTGTTGTGTAGACATTTTCAAACGCAGCAGTCATTTTTGAATATAATTTTTCACGTACTTCTTCTTCCGTCCAATAATAACCCATATTGTTTTGAACCCATTCAAAGTAAGACACCGTTACACCACCAGCCGATGCTAAAACGTCTGGTACAAGAAGAATACCGCGCTCTGTTAAAATCTTTGTCGCTTCAGCTGTTGTCGGACCGTTTGCTGCTTCTACAACAATGTTTGCTTTAATTTGATGTGCGTTGTCTGCTGTAATTTGATTTTCAATGGCAGCAGGAACTAAAATATCGCAATCCAGTTCTAAAAGCTCTTTGTTTGAAATTGTGTTTTCAAACAATGTCGTAACTGTTCCAAATGAATCACGGCGATCTAATAAGTAATCAATATCCAAACCGTTCGGATCATGCAACGCACCGTGTGCATCTGAAATACCAATAACTTTTGCGCCTAAATCACTCATAAACTTCGCTAAGAAACTACCTGCGTTACCGAAGCCTTGAATAACAACTCGTGCACCTTTAATATCGATATTGCGTTTTTTTGCAGCTTCTTCGATGACAATTGTAACACCTTCTGCAGTTGCACGGTCACGACCTTGTGAACCGCCAAGAACGATTGGTTTACCTGTAATGAATCCTGGCGAGTTAAATTCATCCATACGGCTGTACTCATCCATCATCCAAGCCATAATTTGAGCATTTGTAAATACGTCTGGTGCGGGAATATCTTTCGTCGGACCAACTACTTGACTAATCGCACGAACATAGCCGCGACTTAATCGTTCAATTTCGCCCATTGACATTTCACGCGGGTCACAAATAACGCCACCCTTACCTCCACCATATGGAAGATCAACAATGCCGCATTTTAACGTCATCCACATCGAAAGTGCTTTCACTTCTTCTTCCGATACCATCGGGTGGAATCGTACGCCACCTTTTGTTGGACCTACTGCATCATTATGCTGTGCACGGTAACCAGTAAATACTTTTGTCGTACCGTCATCCATTTTTACTGGAATACGCACAGTCAACATACGAACCGGTTCTTTCAATAATTCATACATTGCTTCATCATAGCCTAGTTTATTTAATGCCTCATGAATTACTTCTTGAGTTGATGTAAATAAGTTCAAATTTTCAGCCATTTTATAATTCGCCTCTTTAAATTTTGATGTATTTGGGTCTTTCCGCCAACATTGTAACATACTTTATTCAGAGTTTGTTAAATATTTAGCCACATTTTATACACTTTTAATATTTTCGTTGATAATTAACGAAGAAAGCGCTTTTTTCACGAAATTTGCTCAAAACTGACCAATTTACCCCATAAAAAAACATGTCCAACTTATTTAAAAATAAATTGAACATGTCCTGCTTAATGTCCAGATTGTTCGATCCAATCTTTCAATTTTTCCTTTAAAACTTGAAAGCCATCCGCATCCACTTCATCAACCCGATCTTGCAAAGTACGCCGTGGCGGCATATCCCTTTTCCGGTGGAACGGCACTTCCTGCAACTCGCGTATCGATAGGCTTATTTTTTTTTGATCTGTATCCACATCCAGAACTTTAACTTGTATTTCATCCCCGACGGATAAAAAATCACTTACATCCTTCACAAAACCGTATGTGATTTCAGAAATATGCACAAGTCCCTGCGTATATTCATCTAAAGCAACAAAAGCTCCGTATGGTTGAATTCCTGTCACTTTACCCGTTAGCACGTCACCCACTTCAATTTTTTTTGCCATACTTTGTTCCTACCTTCTTTTCGTATATACGTAAATGTCATGTTAAATTATAACATATGAGACGGGCTGTAACAAAGAATCGCTTTAATCTAGCGTTTTTAAGTCATTAAATAAGAGTCTTTTAAAATAAATGTGAAAATTTTTTCTCTTTCTATATTTGCATCCAATAAATTCACAAAACTTTTTGCTAAATACATGAATCGTACTGTAAAATGAGTAATTGCATATATATGAGGAGGTTTTGTTTTGTCATCTAGAGATCAATTTACATCTAAGATAGGATTCATACTTGCGGCAGCAGGAAGCGCAATCGGTCTTGGCGCGATTTGGAAGTTCCCCTATATGGCGGGCACGAATGGCGGTAGTGTATTTATTATTTTGTTTGTTATATGTACAGTTTTAATTGGCTTGCCGATTTTAATTGCGGAATTTATGATTGGACGACGCGGTCAGAAAGATCCGATTACATCGTTTAAAGAACAGGCTCCAAATAAACCATGGTTTATGATCGGTTGGATCGGCCTTGTTGCTTGTGGGTTAATATTATCCTTCTATAGTGTTGTAGGTGGTTGGATATTAAGCTATATACTTCGGGCTGTTAGTTTTTCACTTACAGGACAAGGGGTTAATTTCAGCACTTTGTTTTCAGATATTATTTCCAATCCATGGGAAGTGTTAATCGCACAAGGTGCTTTCATGCTTCTAACATTATTTATTGTACAAGCCGGGATTAAAAACGGAATTGAAACAGCAAGTAAATGGATGATGCCGATTTTATTCCTATTTTTCATTTTGCTGTTTATCCGTTCCATTACATTGGATGGTGCGATGGAAGGCGTTAAGTTCATGTTCATTCCAGACTGGTCATACTTGAACGGCGATACGTTAATGTTAGCATTAGGTCAGGCATTCTTCTCTCTTAGTATTGGAGTTGCGGCAATGATAACATACGCATCTTATTTATCTAAGAAAGAAAAGATTGTAACTTCTGCAGTCAATGTAGCAAGTATGAATATCGCGATTTCTTTATTGGCGGGCCTTGTAATATTCCCTGCTGTATTCGCATTAGGCTTCTCTCCTACAGAAGGACCGGGCTTAGTATTTATTATGATTCCAGCTGTTTTTGAGCAATTGCCATTTGGCGGTTTTTTATTGTTGGTATTTTTCATCTTACTTCTTTTTGCGACAGTCACATCAGCGATTGCATTGCTGGAAGTGGTCGTTTCAATTGGTATTCGAGAAAAAACTGCCCAGCGTAAAAAAGCATCTTGGTTATTAGCATCAATTATTTTTGTCATCGGTATCCCTAGTGCTTTATCATTCGGAATTTTATCGGATATCACCATTTTTGAACGTTCCATTTTTGACTTTGTTGATTATGTAACAAGCGCGATTTTAATGCCGATCGGTGCATTTTTAACTTCTATTTTTGCCGGATATTATTATTCAAAGAAAATTTCTCGAGAAGAAATGATGACATCACCAGCTGTTTATAATTGCTGGCTTTTCATTGTACGCTATGTAGCCCCACTTTCAATTGCGGCTATCTTTATTAATAAGGTGTTCTTTAATTAAACTTGAAAAACTTGTTCGATTAAATTCGGACAAGTTTTTTTATTTTACAATTAAGAGGACTTTATAAGTTGTTGTTCATATGATAGTAAACATACGGGGAGGAGATGGGAAATGAAATTGCAGTTTCAGGAACAGTTGAAAACTTTACGCTCGGAAAAGAATTTATCAATTGAAGAGCTTTCATTACGAACACAAGTAAGTATTGAAAAACTGACAGCCTACGAAAACGGTGAGCGAATTCCTTCAACCCAAACCATTTTGATTTTATCGACTGTTTTGGAAGTACCGGTTTCTAACTTAATAGACGGATTACATTAAAATGCGGGCGACCTCAATTACAGGTCGCCTGCATTTTTATATAATACACTTCGCTTCGAATTTTACGGCAATTAATTTATATGCGATGGCAACACATTGCTCAAAAGGAATCCATTGTTCAAAAGAGTATTCATAAACTCTTTGAATGACTTTCGCCAATATTGTTGGATCGTCAATATTTTGAAGCGCAGCGACAACATCTGCCGTTTCAGTAGCATAACTTTCGGAACCGTAGCTAAAAGGATCCCACTGCTCTAATAAATGTACACACTTTTGATTCATTTCAATATTATCCATTTGATTCACCTTACTACCTCTTATAATAGTTAGTATGATACCATAATTTGAAAGAAAGCATAAGAAAAGAGGGTTCAAATGTCTATTTTTAATAAAGTTCATGAGCGTCGCAGTTCCGCATCTGTAAAATGGGATATGATGAATGTCGTCTACAATTTGAAAGATACAACAGAATTACTGCCGATGTGGGTAGCAGATATGGACTTCCCTCCACCTGCAGCTTTAACAGAAGCGTTAAAAACTCGATTAGAGCATCCTATCTTCGGCTACACTTTTGCCGATGATGATGTAAAAAATTCGATTGTTCACTGGTATAATACTCGCCATCAATGGACGATTGATCTAAACACGATTATTTTCCAGCCTGGTGTTGTCCCGGCAATCGCAACCGTTATCGAAACCTTTACAGAGGCTGGCGATAAAATCGGAATGTCCACACCGGCGTATCCTCCATTCACAAATGTACCTGCTGCTCAGCAACGTGAAGTCGTGACATGTGAATTAACCGAACAAGATGGTCATTATACGATGGATTTTGATAAGCTTGAAGAAATATTCCGCTCCGGTATTAAACTGTTTGTTTTATGTAATCCACATAACCCTATCGGTATTGTATGGAGCCCTGAAGAATTGGAACAACTGGTTGCATTATGTATTCAATATGATGTGTATCTATTATCCGATGAAATCCATGCTGATATTTCAATTCTAAAATCGTATACACCAGTCTTAACATTAGCGAATGCAAACGAAGCAAAAATTATCACATGTATTGCACCAACTAAAACTTTCAATATTGCCGGAATTCATGCTGCTATGATTGTTGCACCGGACAGAAAACTATATACGGCAATCGAGAAAAATACACAGGCGCACGGGAACTTAGGTTTAAATACATTTGCTTCCACTGCTGTAAAAGCTGTCTATACAGATGGCGCACCTTGGTTGGACGAGCTTCTTAGTTATTTAAAAAACAATATGGAATATGTTGTGAAAGAATTGAACGCTATTGAAGGACTTAAAGTAGAGATTCCTGATGCAACGTATTTAATGTGGATTGACTACCACAAGACAGGGATTGAAGAAAAGGAACTAATGGGACGCCTACTATCGGTAGGACAAGTTGCGTTAGATCCAGGGACAAAATACGGGGAAGCTGGAAGAGGCTTCTTACGTATAAATGTTGCTTGTCCATTTGAACTGTTGCAGGACGGGGTTGAACGCATTAAACGAACGATGGCTACATTCGAATAAGCAAGCAAAAGGGGTAGCCCGGGATTAATAATTTCCGGACTGCCCCTTCTTCTATTACATCATTTTGATTATTGTTTTTATTGTTCTTCCTTAGCGTTTTCTTTAGTGATACGTGCATCACGTTCTTTTAATGCGCGTTCTTCTAAAATTTTAGCCTGTGCAGCCTGGCGAGCAGCGATGCGGCGGACGAACCGGAATGTAATAAAAACAATAATCAGTAGAATGGCGAATTCAATTGCAGCGGGAAGATACAATGACTTGTCTTCCGGGAAATATAAAAAGCCACCAGAGAAATTCATTAAATATTGGTTCACTTGCCCACACGTCCTTTAAAAATTAGTCAATTACTGTGATTGACTCAATCTTAACATCTTCTTTAGGCTTATCGTGCATATTTCGGTCAACTTTAACAATATTGTCAACAACATCCATCCCTTCAACAACTTGGCCAAATACTGTATGCTTGCCGTCTAACCATGGTGTACCGCCGTTTTGTTTGTAAAACTCAACTTCTTCTTTTGACCAGCCGCGCACTTCCATTTGTTTTAACATAGATACTTCAACTTGAGGTGCTTGAACGATGAAGAATTGAGAACCGTTCGTACCAGGACCTGCATTGGCCATTGATAATGCGCCACGGATGTTCATTAGTTCAGGAACACACTCATCTTCGAATGTACCGCCCCAAATAGATTCGCCGCCCATACCAGTACCAGTTGGGTCGCCACCTTGTACCATGAAGTTAGGAATTACACGGTGGAAAATAATACCGTTATAGTAACCTGATTTTGCATGACCTAAAAAGTTTTCAACTGTTTTTGGTGCGTGCTCCGGAAATAATTTAATTTTGATTGAACCCATAGTTGTGTTCATTTCTACCATTACTTCACCTGGATTTAATTCTTTCGATAATTGTGGAAACATTTTTGTCTCTCCTTTAAATAAATTGTGGAATGGATGGGTATAGGTATAGAAACCAAACTTCCCCTTTAATACCAAGTCCAAGTTTACCATAACTCTAATATTTTAAGCCAATAACTTGCGAAGAACTTCCTTCGTATTCCGAAATAAGTTATACTAAACTCTAAATTAAAAAGGAAGAAAGTGATATTTTGAAAAAAAATATGAGACATAATTTCATCATCATTTTAATCGCAAACTTTATTGTTGCGGCTTCTGTTACGATGATTATGCCGTTTTTGTCTTTATATATCGATACACTCGGCGACTTTACAGATAGTTATGTACAGACATGGGCAGGAATAATCTTTGCGGCAACATTTATTACTGCATTTTTAATGTCCCCGATTTGGGGGAGGATTGCTGACAAATACGGGTACAAGCCTATCATGATCATCAACTGCTTCGGCGTTGGGTTAAGTATTTTTTTAATGGGCTACGTTCAAAATGTCGAGCAGTTCTTTTTACTGAGGCTTGCGATGGGTGTTGTAACGGGCTTTATCCCTACTTCCATTGCGTTCATTAGTAAGCATACTCCGAAAGAAGTGGCCGGGAAAACGCTCGGGACATTGCAGATGGGCAGTGTTGGCGGAACATTATTCGGTCCTGTATTAGGAGGCTTAATGGCAGATACTTTCGGGTTTAAGTACACTTTTATCATTACAGCAGTCACAATTACAATTGCGGCAATTATTATTATTTTCGGCATTCATGAACCGACCATTATCCGTAAAGTCAAAAATGCTATTTATTCAAGAAAAAATGTAATTTGGGCTATTTTCCATCATCGCCTTATATTAAATGTCATGTTCGTAACTTCACTCATTCAGATCGGGAACTTTAGTATTCAGCCATTGCTGTCCCTTTACGTATCTGAACTTACCCCTTCTCAGGAAGTAGCCATGCTCGCCGGCATTACCTTTAGTGCTGCCGGGCTCGGGAATATATGTTTCGCAAGATTTTGGGGGAAATTGGCTGACCATTATGGATATGAAAGAATTTTATCGTACTTGTTAATCCTTGCCGTCATTTTCATCATTCCACAGGCATTCGTTACAGAGTTATGGCAGCTTATCATACTACGATTCTTATTTGGTATTATATCCGGCGGTCTCATTCCGATTACGTCCGCACTAATTCGCCGTGAAGCACCGATTGAAGTGCAAGGCGAAATTATGGGTTACAACCAGAGTTTCCGTTTCCTTGGCAATATTATCGGACCGGTATTAGGAGGGATTGTAGCAAGCTTTGGCGGAATTCATTCCGTATTTTATACGACCGGCCTATTATTTTTAATCGGCTTTGTCATTATGTCCTTTTTGAAAAAGCTTCCGAATCAGTACATGGACGAGATGTTGAAAAAACATGCTTAAATGTTCAATGTATATATGGTATCCTTTAAAAAACAACAAGTGATTACGCTTAATACGTTTTCATTTTGTTGTTTTTTGTTTGGACAATTATAATGAATATCCTATTTGGGGGCCAATTATCCATGAAACAACTTTTCGGCTACATTGTCATTTTATGTAGCATTCCTTTACTTCTTCTAATCGGGAATGGGGCTTGGAAAGAAATTGCGAAAGCGGAGCAGTATGAACAGCTAATCAAGAAATCGATCGAGCTCCCTGAAGTAACTTCCACATCGCCCATTACTTTATATGATGCAAACAGCAAAATTTTCAGTGAAGAATATACTGAATGGTCACAGCCACTTTCGCTGGATGAGGTCCCTGAAATTGCAAAACAGCTATTTATATACAGTGAAGATGAAAGTTTTTATGAACATATCGGTTTTGATGTGAGTGCAATTGCCCGCGCGCTCATCACAAATAAATCGGAGCAGTCCATAAGGCAGGGCGGTTCTACCATTACACAACAGCTTGTCCGTATGCGGTATTTAACAACGGACAAAACATATGAACGGAAATTGATGGAGCTTTTTTATGCCTATGAAATCGAGAAATCCTTTTCAAAAGACGAAATTTTTGAGATGTATTTAAATGAAATGTATTTCAGCAATCAAGTATATGGAATCGGAGCTGCGGCAACTTATTATTTCAATCGGCCGTTATCAAAACTTTCCATTCCTGAAATCGCTTTTATATCGGCTATCCCGAACAATCCCTCATTATATGATCCGGTCGTGCACTTCGAAAATACAAAAAGCAGGCAGGAACGGTTAATCGATAAGCTGACAGAGCATGGGGTTCTTACAGCTGATGAAGCAAAAACGTATAAAAAAGAACCGATTCAATTAACTATTAAACAAAAAGCACAGCAGTATCCGAGCTACAGTACATTCGTTTTACAGGAGCTGAAATGGCTCATTGCCGAACAAACGGGTTACCGAGAAAAGATTGACAATACACCTGATAAAATGGAAAAGGAATTTCTACAATTAGAGCTGAAGAAAAAAACGGACGCAATTTTACGTCAAGGTGTTCATGTATATACTGCACTGCAACCTGAAAAACAGCGACAGGATGAAGAGGCCATCAACCGGATTTTGCCGAATTCCGATTTACAGGCAAGTGCAACGATTATTGATAATGAAACACGTGAAGTGATCAGTATTTTTGGCGGGAAGGATTATAGAAAGCACGATTTGCACCGTGCATTCCAATCTCCAAGACAGCCGGGTTCTGCATTTAAACCGATCAGTGTATTTGCACCTTACTTTGAAGAAACCTCCGCAACACCATATTCCATTGTAAACGGCGGTCCGTACTGTGTCGGGAATTTCTGTCCAGAAAACTATGGTCGCATTTGGTACAACAATATTACCGTGGAAACAGCTTTCAAAAACAGTGTTAATACCAGTGCTTTACGATTGTTTAATGCCATCGGGGTTGATACAGCATTTCAGTATATTAACCGGTTCAGTTTTGATTCGATCATAGAAAAAGACCGTACATTTGCTGCAGCATTGGGCGGGTTAACATACGGTGTGACTTCACTGGAAATGGCCGATGCATACTCCAGCTTTATCGACGGCTATTATGTACCTGTTCACAGCATACGTAAAGTAACGGACTTAACAGGAGAAACGATTTTTAGCTGGCCGCATAAACGTGAGGAAATATGGTCTGCATCGACAGCGAAAACGATGCGCAGCCTTTTGAATGAAACGGTGGCTACCGGAACAGGGAGAGGTCTTTATAGCTCATCCGGCTATATCGGAGCCAAAACCGGAACGACGAATGAATTTAAAGATTATTGGGTTGCCGGATTGACAAATGACTATACGGCAGCTGTCTGGATCGGCTATGATCAGCCCCGTTCAATGGAAGCAATCGAACGCGCAAAAATTCATTTTTCTATATTCAATGCAATAACAGAATAAAAAAGCTTGTTAGTTTTAAAGAGCGCACCTCCCCCGCTAAAATCCTAACAAGCTTTTTTTATACTATGCGAACGGCAAGCTCGCAAGAATTCCGTTGTACAGCTTAATAACGGCATAGACGACGAGAGCCAATAATAGAAACCAGGTAAGCACTTCATAAAAGATTAATCCGATCACACCTGGAATGGACATATACTGACTCTTCTTATAAACGTTGTAAATAAAATAACAAAAAATCGTGAACATAAAAATGCCGACTAAAATCGGTAAGGATTGACTCCCAATTACCGAAGCAAATGCTCCAAAAAAGAAGATGACATATCCACCGCGTGCAGCATGAATCGTTTGCCCTTCTTTATCTTTTGAGAAGAACAGCATTCCAAGCTCATGTATCGTTTCCCCGATCAGCTTCAATGCTGAAAAAATCATGAAAAATAGTAGCACAAATACAATCAGTAATACGAAACGCAGCTCCAAATCCGATAAAAACTCACGCATTCCTTTATAGATACCGATTGCATGAAGTAGTTGTAACGATTCTGATATGGCTAACATACTGAATGAAAAACTGAATAATATAATTGTAATGAATGGTAAGTAGCCATACAAATATGGATTTTTCATAATTTCGTTCCCTCAAAACTCGTAATATTCTTTTTCCCATCATAGCTAACATTGAGGGGACGAGCAAGCCTCTCCTTATCTACTTACCGCATTCTTACCAGTAGCGTCTCGGATAGCGCGGATAGCGCTGATAATAAGGTGGATAGTAGTAATTAGGCGGATATGGTTGATAATACGGCGGATATGGTCCGTAACGATTATTCAATGAACCTCCTAAAAAACCTCCTAAAAAGCTCCCTAAAAAAGGAACCCCAAATGGATACCCGAATCCAAAACCTGGATTATAGCGATTAACCATGTTCATGTCCTCCTCCCTTATGAATAGTGTATTCATAATTATGAGAGCCGCTAGTCACCCGCCTAAAAGAAAAAGATGCCTTGCAAGTTTTTTATTGCAAAGCATCCTGTCATGTTAATTAGTTATCGCGTAATTCCACCAGGGTTGCCAAAGTACGCACCATCGCACCTGTGCCGCCTTTTGGTCCTAATGCATGCGGTGCATCCGCATCAGAAGTTCCTGCAATATCAAGGTGAACCCAAGGAGTACCTTCTGCAAACTCTCCAACGAAGCCGCCGCCGAAAATCATATGGCCGTCACGCCCCGGAGAATTGTTTAAATCCGCCACTTCCGATTTACGGATACGCTTTTTATCGCTTTCCGTTAATGGTAAGCGCCATACGAACTCACCTGTTTCAAGTGCCGCGCCCATAAACTCTTCGAAAAATTCTTCGTTATTTGTTAAAGCACCTGTTTTATCTTTGCCTAATGCAACGATTACTCCGCCCGTTAATGTCGCTACATCAATTAAATAGTTGGCACCTTGCTGTTTCGCATATGTCATAGCATCTGCCAATACTAAACGGCCTTCAGCATCTGTATTTAATACTTCAACCGTTTTGCCGTTGTACATAGTAATAACATCATCCGGCTTAAATGCATCCCCTGATACCATATTGTCTGTAGAACCGATTACGGCAACGACATTTTGTTTCGGGCGTGTTTCACCGATAATGCGCATTGCACCAAGAACAGCGGCTGCACCACCCATATCACCTTTCATGCCGACCATGCCTTCACGCGGTTTTAATGAGTAGCCGCCCGTATCGTATGTTACACCTTTTCCGACAAAGCCGATCACATCTTCCCATTCCGGTTTCCCTTTATATTTCAATGTAATTAGACGAGGCTCTTCTACAGAACCTTTATTCACAGATAAAATACCGCCCATACCCAGTTCTTCCATTTGGGCTTTGTTTAAAATCTCAACCTCTAAACCATAAATATTGGCAAGTTCTGTAGCATAATCTGCCAAATCACTTGCTGTCAGTAAATTAGGAGGCAAGTTGATTAATGTACGCGCTTCATTTACCGCATCCGCATAAATTTTCCCTACTTCGAAATTACCGATCACATCTTCCATATTCGCTTCTGTAACAAATTGAATTTGATCAAAATACGTTTTCGGCTCATTTGAAGTCGTTTTATAATTTTGTACTGAATAATAGCCTAGATTTAAACCTTCTCCAGCTAAATACGCAACTTCCGCTTCCTCCAGCTGATCTGTTGTAAACGATTCTACCCAAACTGCCGCGTCGCTTACTTTTGATGCCTTCAGTTCTTTACCAACTGCTGCAAATACTTCACGTAATTCGTTTGCTGTTATATTTTTACGTTCACCGAGACCAACAAAGTAAATACGTTTAAGTGATGAGTGGCTGCCTGAATACGGTAATTTTGTAATTTTTTTTGTGTCTGATGAAATTTCACCTGCATGTAGCCATGTATCAATGATATCTCCATAAAATTCACTGAACGCCGACCAGTTTTTCATTTGTTCACGATGTTTTTGTACTCCGATAATCAATGTTTCAGAAGTTTGTGTTTCAAACGTTTTTGCTGTTGATTCAATATTCATAGTTAAAAACCTCCTAATGTATAGTTTCATTATATACAATTTTTTTAATTCGGGTAACGAAACATCCAATAATTTTTATTTTTCTGCAAGTTTAAATTCAAACGATTATAGGGAAAATGATATAATTATAGCAATGAGGAGAAAGTAGGTGTAATTATCGAACTTCTACAAAATACGCCGCTTTGGCTTGGGGTTTTTGCGATTGTTTTTGCGCAAATTTTAAAAGTACCGATTCATTTTATCGTAACGAAAAAAGTGGATTGGAGCTTACTGACATCTACCGGCGGAATGCCAAGTTCCCATTCTGCAGCTGTAACAAGTGTTGCGACGGCGGTCGGTATCGAGACCGGATTTGATTCACCAACTTTTGCTGTTGCAGCGATGCTGGCCGGAATCGTCATGTACGATGCGAGCCATGTCCGCTTTCAGGCTGGACAACATGCGGCCGTTTTAAACGAACTTCGCCACGATCTCCGTTTGTTTTTTGATGAAATTAAACGTTGGCCGGAAATGAATGAGCAAGAAAAAATAGAGGATTTAAAAACATTATTAGGTCACAAAAAAAGTGAAGTATTCATCGGGGGATTGGCAGGAATTGTTTTTGCGGCTTTATGGTACACCATTCAAGTGTTATAAAAAAAGGGGTATGTTAAAGGCTAAACCGGCTTTTAACATACCCCTTTCTTTTTCGTTGCGGATACTCCGCTGAAGTAAACTAAAACATGCGATATCCTGCTTTTCGCAGCGCAATCATAACAAAGCCCGATACGATTGCCCCGCCAAAACCACCTGATAAGACAACAATATCAACAATCTGTAATGCTTGAATTTTATCGATTAAAGCCGGAAATGCTGTCCCTGCCTTAAAGAAATAATCCAAAAAGCTTACTTCATCAATGATAAAAATAACGACAACCGGATAGACAATAGCCATTAACCATGTCATCCGCAATAACATATTCAATAAAAAGCCGATACCGAAAAACATGACAAAAAATAATACGACGGAAATGATTACTTGTACTAGCGAAACATCATTCATGTTATGTATACCCCCATTAATCTATCATAATTTTACATGATATAACGGGTCCTTTCAATTCAACATCCAAAATAACGTATAGAATACTAATATTGTCAGAAATCCTTCATAAAGTAAATTGTTTATTTTTTGAAAAACAGATGGTATTCGCTGTAGCCGAAGACGTCCCCCGGATTCACACCTTCAATAATCGGGTGAATATGCTGTGCTGCATGCTGGTTTGCCATTTCTCTTAGCATCACTGATGACAGTTCATGGTGAATAATTTCACTCGGTGCCATCCAGCATGCTTCGCCGATTTCTCTTTCCTGCAAAGTAAAAGGCTGATCATTATCGACCGGCTTACAATAAAAAATCGCCATATTATCACTAATATCATTCAGAATTACACCGGAACGGAAACCGACAAGTCCCTTTACTTCGCACAAAATCCCTGTTTCTTCCAACACTTCGCGCATCGCTGCAGTCGTAACGGTTTCGGCTGGCTGAACAAATCCTGCCGGTAAAGACCATGCCCCTTTTAATCCCCCGTATGTTTTTTTTACGAGCAGCCATTCTCCTGCTGAATTTTCAACAATTGCGGCAACTCCAAGCCAAACTTTTCCTCGATCCTTTTTCATAAATATCAATCCCCTTTGCTATGCTGATAAAAAAACTTGCAAAGGAAGCGTTACACTCTCGTTTGCAAGTTTGAAGTTCGTTTATATAAATTTGAATTTCCCTTTTTTCAACGTTAAACCGACACCGCCGACTAAATATAATGCGCGGTCATCTACGACTTTCTTTAATGCCGATGCTGGCTTCCCTGTAAATTTACGACCAAACGCTGTTCCGATTGCATCTTCTTGACCTAATGAACAAACAGCTCCTTTATCATCGTAAGCAAATACTTCTGTCGGGTCATCATTCATTAAATGCTTTATATTTTTGGCAATAATCTCACCTTGCTGCATCGCGATTTGAGCTGTTGGCGGGTAAGGTCTGCCTGCTTCCTCATTTAATAAAAATGCGCAGTCTCCCACTACAAAGACATCGTCAAAGCCTGGTGCGCGCATATCATCACGAACTGCAATACGTGCGCGGTTCGATTCAATGCCGGAAGATTCGATTAAAGCATTTCCACGTACTCCCGCAGCCCATACAACTGTACCGGCTTTAATGAATTCCGTGTTTTCTTCATCTTTTTTAATGTTCACACCTTCTGCTGTTGCTTCCACAATCGGTGTACCGATAGAAAATTCCACACCTTTTTTACGCAGCTGTTCCTGCGCATAATCGACTAATTCCGGATCAAATCCAGGTAATACAGTCGGTGCTGCTTCTACACATAGAAGACGTACTCTTTCCTGAGGAATATCAAACTCTCGGCAAAGCTCAGGAATCCGGTTACCGAGCTCCCCTAAAAATTCTATGCCTGTAAAGCCGGCACCGCCTACGACAATCGTAAGTTTACTGTCGTCTTTCACTTCATCCAATGTCCAAGAAGCAAACTGATACTCGATATGCTCACGGACTTGGCGTGCAGTATTAATATTCGTTAATGACAATGCATGTTCCTTCAGACCAGGAATGCCGAAAGTTTCCCCTTCGAAACCTAAGCCAATTACTAAATAATCATACGAAAACTCACCAGCTGATGTTTCTACTTTCTTTGTATTGACATCAATGTTTTCTACATTGGCAATGACGAACGTTACATTGTGATTAATAACTTTTGAAATCGGATAACGTGCTTTATCCGGTGAAATCGTACCTGCCCCTACTTCATGCAGCCAAGTTGTTTCATAATGATAGTCGTTTTTGTTCACTAAAATAATTTCCGCTTCATTTGAATTGATTAACTTTTGAAGATTTACAATCGTTGTTAATCCTCCGTACCCTGCGCCTAATACTAAAATTGTCGGTCTCTTCATTCAATCAAACCCCTTCATTTTAATGAACCGGCGCTATAAATCTATTTGCCATTTTTATAGAACGCCAGTAAACGGTTTTTTACTGAAATACTAACATAATAGTAGCGTTTTTCCTGTGTGATTTCAAACATATGGATATTATTCGTTCCGTCAATTTACAATATTATGTTCATATAAATAATCGTACTTAATATCAATGAATAAAAACTCTTCGTTTGAAATGGCCATTGAATACGTGCGTGTCAACTCGCCTGTTTCAATATCACTGTAAACGGAAGACAACTCGCCCTTATTGTCTTTTGTCATTTTAATAATGTTCAACAGGAAGTACGGTCGCCAGCTCCAGTTTTTACCGATGATTTCTTCTTGCTTTTCCCATTTCCCATCGTTCCAGCGGATATTCGGAGATGTTTGAAAACCATTGCTGTCACAAATATATATACGAAATGCGCAGTTTTCCAAAGCGTTTGCCAGCTGCATCAGTTTATCAATCTGTGATGTAGATGGATTGACTTGATCAACTGTTGAACAAATCATACGTTCAAGACGTTTCATTTCCTCATACTTTTGCAGAAGCAATTTCTTTTCCGTAGCAATAAATTGCTCACAATCTTTGCGGAAACGTTCTTTTAAAGAATCACGTACTTGCAGCTCTTTATGCGGCAGTTGTAAATATGGTCCTTTAAAGTAACGGGTACCGTTTTTCCAGCCGTGCTGTAATTGATAGACTGTTTCAATATTTTCTACTAATAATTGCGTTCCCATCTTCACAGCAAGTGTACGAATTGTAGAAAACGCATGGTTTTGCGCACCCCATAAATTATAGTTTAACTGGCCGACATTAATTTTAAGAATAGCTGGTTCAAGAAGTAAAATATTTTCAAGCTGTGTTTGTGAGCCGACATCTGCCAATGCGATTTTAATGCCATATGTTTTAATATAGCGAATTAAATGCTGCAGCTGATTCATCTCCCCTTCGTAAAGATGCTCCGTCATGACAAGGGTAATATTTCGGAGGTTCGATTCAGCGACTGTTTCTTTCAGCATCGTAAAATAACTTTCCCCAAAATCCAGTAAAAGCAGTTCAGGGTTGCATGGAATATACAAGCCAACATCATCAATTAAATGGGCAACATTTTGCAACGATCTGCGAACAAAGATTTGCTCAATTTCCGCTCTAATATCTGCTGGTACGTCTTTTTCATATGTAAATTGCTCGATATTGATCGGCTCTTTTTCATTTTCAGTTTCTACTTGGCCTATTGCTTCATAAGCCACAATGCGATGTCCATCTGCACTATAGATTGGCTCATATAAAATTTCGATTTGATCTAACTTATCCAGTAATTCTAAAACACTCATTTAAAAAAGCCCCCTAGCAGTATGGTGATAAATCTATAATAATTCAAACCTTATAATAATACAAAACCATCCAATAAAACATAGTTATTTTATAGGAAATATAAGTTTTAAAATTTTGATAATTTACTCTGAGCATATGAAAAGATGATTTATTATAAAAAAACCTTTAACGGAAGTTCACCGCTAAAGGTTTCGAAAATGATTACATTTTATTTATATTGCTTGATGCTTAAAAATAATTAAAGTTTAAACTCTCTCACTAATGAATTGAGTTCTTCTGCCAAATTGGCTAGTTGTTTCGAACTTCCGGCTACTTCCTCCATTATACTGCTTGTTTGCTGAACAGATGCTGCTGTTTGTTCAATGCCAGCCGCTGATTCTTCGGATACCGATGCAACTTCTTCAACAGAACCATTCATCACTTGTGTACTAGCTGAAATCTCTGATAAGTTTTGTCCGATCGTTGTAATACTATTTACCATTTCCTGTACAGCATTACTAATTCCTTCGAAAGTTTCACCTGTTGATTCAATTTGTGTTTTTCCTTGCTCGACTTCTTTATATCCTAATTTTAATGAATCGGAAACGAAAAATGTTTCCTTTTGAATATTGTCTACAATACCCGTAATATCTGTTACAGAATTAGATACTTGCTCTGCCAATTTTCTTACCTCATCAGCAACTACAGCAAATCCTTTTCCGTGTTCTCCAGCCCTTGCAGCTTCAATTGCAGCATTTAAAGCAAGAAGATTTGTCTGATCGGCTACATCCTTAATGACGGTAACTAGGTTTGATATTTCCTGTGATTGCTTGTCTAAGCCTGCAACCTTTTGAACGGATTCATTTACAATGGAATGGATTTTTTCCATCTGTTGAATTGATTTTTTCATTAATTCCGATCCGTCATTAGTCATATTTAATACGTCTTTAGAATTCTCCTCTATCCGTAACCCATTTTCATTTGCATCATGGACTCTTTCGACGAAAGTATTCATTACCGATGCTAATTCGCTTGCATGATTAGCCTGCGTTTCTGAACCTGCAGCTAATTCTTGCATAGTAGATGCCACTTGTTCCGATCCCATTCTCACTTCATCGGCAGATTGTGATAGTTCTGCACTTTGACTAGTTAAAGACTCTGAAGTTTCGGCAACTTTTTTCATCGAATTTTTAAGATTTTTATGTAATAAATTAATGGCATCCGCCAATCTGCTTATTTCATCTTTTGATTTAACTATCAGCATTTCTTTCGTCAAATCACCATTTGCCAGATGTCCCATCTGTTCCGTTACTTTAATGATTGGTTTAGTAATTAAATTTGTATAGAACCAAATGATGATTACCCCTAAAATAATTGAAATACCCATAACAACAAGAATAATATTCAACAACTCTGTAGCAGGTTGATTAAAATCCATCATATAAGTACTTGCAGTCACTACCCAATCCCAGTTTGGATCTACTTTTGAATAGGAAACCTTCTCTTCAATTTGCTCTTTATTATTTGGTAATGCTGAATTATAAAAAGTAAAGCCACCACCGTCATTCGCTATTTTAATCATTTCTTGAGCGAATTTTACACCGTTTTCATCCTCATCATCCCATGCACTAGCACCCTCTTTAGATGGATGCGCAATACGAGTTCCATCTTGACTATACACAATCATATAGCCGTTTTTACCAAGATCAATCGAAGAGTTTATAGGTCGAATCCCATCCCCATTTTTTTCGCCTAAAATAATCTCCTTTACTTTCTCTTGAGCACTTTCAAGTGAAATATTTCCTTTTTCCACTTCCGAATTATAAGCATCAATTGTAGCTAGCGTAAATTCAACACTGTTTTGCAAGTTTGTTTTACCTATTTGCTCTAAGCTAGTAGAGCTTTTCTGGTAACTTGTCACTCCAATTACAATCATCGGAAAAATCAATAGTAAAATAGAGATTCCAATTAACTTTGATTTAATAGAAGAGCTAGATTTAGATTGCTTTTTCAATTATGTACACCCCTTATATTTAATTTTTTATTGGTTACTGAAACTAATTAACCTCCCAATCTATAGAATTAATTTACTATTACTTTTGATTAAAAAGAGTATAAATTACTCTTACACAACTTTAAATTATAGATAAAAGTACTAGTTTTAATTCCCGAATGTTATTTTAACCTAATTTTTTACTTTATCCAACATATTTTTACATAATATCCTCTTTCAGTTGTTTATTTTCTGTTTTAAGCATAAAAAAAAGCCTCCATGATTTGTATGTTTAATAACATCACAAATCAAAGAGACTCGCTATTCGCAATCCATTATTCACATGGTTGCTCTACTGCTGGTCGTGCTGCCGCTTTAAAGCTTGTGCCGCATCCGCATGAAGCAAGTGCGTTCGGGTTGTCGATTGTAAAACCGCCGCCCATTAATGATTGTTTAAAATCAATTTTCGTGCCTTGTAAAATGCCCGCATCTTCTTCGGATACGATAATTTGAATGCCGTGTTGGTTGTCAACGAAGTCATCGTCATTTATTGTTTGCTCAAACGCCATACCGTATGAAAGACCACTGCAGCCTCCGCCTTTTACAGCTACACGCAGGCTCGCATTTTCTTCTTCGTTATGAACCATCATTTCTTTGACTTGAAATGAGGCCGCTTCTGTTAAAATGATTACTTGTTTTTCACTTGCCATTCCAGTCACCTACTTTCTTTTATTTATCATATCAATTGTAAAACCTATCTGACAACAAAACTGCTCTACCTGATTATATTCCTGCATTGAGTAAAAACTTTCAAGGAAAAAATACCTAAAAATTTCACATCAATTCGGTATATTAATCACATTTTTTAATATTCCTTGCTATAATAAAGGAACATAATTAAATGAAAGGTATGAACCTTTATGGAAATTTCCCCATTTTACGAAAAGACAGTGAACTGTATTCATTGCAAGAAAAATTTTTCAACACTTAAAGTTCGTACCAAGTCCATAAAAATTGAACATACAGCATCCGACTTTCAACCAGTCTATACAGACAATAACGTGAATGCATTATATTATAATGTATTTGTCTGTCAGCATTGCGGGTTTTCGTTTACAGAGGACTTCAGTAAATATTTTGCTCCAGGTGTGAAAGAACAAATCAATGAAAAAATTTGCAATCTTTGGTTACCACACAGTTTCAGTAAAGAACGTTCTGTTTTTGAAGCAATTCAAACATATAAACTTGCATTGTTTTGCGCAACGATCAAAAAAGAAAAATTTGTCATTACTTCCGGACTGGCATTGCGTTTGGCGTGGTTATACCGATCAATAAAAAATATTGGACAGGAACAGCGCTTTTTAAAATTGGCCCGCGATCATTATATGGAAAGCTATTCAACTGAAGATTATGCAGGTACAACAATGTCCGGTGTACGAGTAGTATACATGATTGCTGAACTTTCCCGCCGCCTCGGGGATTATGAAAATGCAACACGCTTCTTTTCACGGGTAATTGAAAGCCAACGTGTTGGCGGTGAAGCCAAACTCGTCAATATGGCTAAAGAGCAATGGGAATTAGTACGTGAAGAGCGAGGTAAAATCGCCCAATAAAAGAGAGCTGCCAAGTAAGTAATAACTTTCTTGGCAGCTCTTTCAATTTGAATTAGAAAACTTGTTCTACTTCGACGATACCCGGCACTTCTTCTAGTAGTGCACGTTCGATACCTGCTTTTAATGTGATTGTAGAACTTGGGCAGCTACCGCATGCGCCTAATAAACGCAATTTAACGATACCTTCTTCAATATCTACCAATTCACAGTCTCCACCGTCACGTAATAAAAACGGACGTAATTTATCTAAAACTTCTTGTACTTGTGCATATTGTTCTGTTTCTGTCATTTTGCTCGACTCCCTTCATTAAAATCATTATAATGTGAAGGAGCAAAAAAATCCATTATTGAATAACGAAAGGTTGGAATTCCTATGTCACAATCTCATCCAGTTATAGAAGTTTTCGGCGCTGACATCATCTGTGCCAGCTGTGTAAATGCACCATCTTCCAAAGATACATATGAATGGCTTCAAGCGGCAATTTCACGAAAATATCCGGAACAGCCGTTTACTATCCGCTATATCGATATTGAAGGTGTAATTGATAATGAACGTGATCAAGATTATGCAAACCGTATTCAAGAAGATGAATTTTTCTACCCTTTAGTTCTAGTCAATGATGAAGTAGTTGGTGAAGGCTATGTGCAGATTAAGCCTGTATTTACAGCGCTCGAATCAGCGGGCTTTGTACCAACTGAAGAGTAAATTATAACATAAACAAAAAATTCAATTTTCTCCTCGAGGAAATTGAATTTTTTTGTTTAAAGTCAAATTGATTTCCTCTGCAGGAACGCTCAATTTTAGTTTTCGTTTTGCTTTTTATAGTACCAAAGCAGACCCGACTTCATAAGGCGTGCAATGCGTCCTGTAACCGTTGTATCAGCTAGATGAACGAAGCCTTGCTTTTTACCAAGGGAGCCCATAAAGCCTTTCATTTTGATTTCTGAAAGCTTTTCTGGAAGCGGCTCGCCTTTCCAGCGCATTTTTAGAACTTTAACGATACGTTCGCCTTGTTCTTCCGCCAATTGTGCTGTTGGAGGTAAATGAGAAGAAGCACAGTCACCTACTACAAATACATTTTCATCCCCAACTACATGGTAATGATCCGTAATGATCGGACGATTGAATTTATCCTTTTCAACATCCAGTTCACGAACGATTTTCACAGGCTGTACACCAGCTGTCCATACGATTACGTCAGCTTCAATTACTTCATCATGGTTGTATAAACGGCCTTCTTCAACGCGAGTGATATTTGATTCTGCAATTACATCTACGTTGTGTTTAATAAACCAAGACTTAATATACTCACTTAGCTTTTCCGGGAAATCGCGTAAAATACGGTGTGAGCGGTCAAATAATTTAATTTTTAAATCCGATCGGCTTTCACGTAGTTCACTTGCAAGCTCGATTCCTGAAAGACCTGCACCAATAATGGCAACTGTCGAACCTGGAGCCAATCCGCATACTTTTTCAAATGTTTTACGTGATTTGGCGATTGTTTGAATACTATATGTGAATTCATCGGCACCCGGCACTCCATGATATTTATCAATACAGCCTAAGCCAATAACAAGCTGATCATAAGAAAGCTCTTCGCCGTCACCCAAGTAAATCTTTTTATCTTCACGGTCGATGCGTACTACTTCTCCGTACACGCATTTTAAGCGCTCATGTTCCGGAAATGCAACACGGATTTCCTTATCTGTTGATGTACCTGCAGCAAGTGCATAAAATTCTGTTTTCAAACTATGGAATGGTGTACGGTCTACCAATGTAATTTCTACATCTGCTGGTAAGCTTGGTAAAAGACGAAGTAAAATTCGCATATTTCCGTAGCCGCCACCTAATAATACTAACTTTTGCATAGCATATTCCCTCATATCTGTAAGTAATCAATTACGAAGCCTAGAAGCTTCATAATTGTGTTCACAAAGTTTCCATAAGTATTATAACTGTTTGTGATAAGTTTCACAATATGTTAAACGATATTTTGTGAATTTATTCACATAAGTTTTTTATTACCCTATTTTATTTATTTTGATGCAATTAAAGCAGATTCAAACATATTGTGAAAGATATTAAATCGGAGAAATTGACGTTCGCAGCAAAAAAAAGTAGGATTGCTAATAGTGAGGTGACAACATGTTAAATCCATTAGTCGAATTTTGCATCAGTAATTTAGCAAATGGTGCGCAACAAACATATGAACAACTGGAGCAAGATCCTGATATTGATGTATTGGAATATGGCTGCTTAAGCTACTGCACGAAATGTGCCGAAAACTTTTATGCCGTTGTTAACGGGGATATAGTTGAGGCGGATACTCCAGAAGAGCTGACGAAGCGCATTTATAAATATATAGAAGAAAATCCGATGTGGTAGTCGACCCACATCGGATTTTCCCTTTATTTAATAAGTTCCAACAAATTTTCTACACAATAAGTAGGCAGCTTGGCTTGCTGTTTTACAATTTCGGTAGGAGTAACTCCCGTATTGACATGAATCGTATCACAGCCGAAGTTGATGCCACATAAAATATCGGTATCATAATTGTCCCCGACCATGACCATTTCGCTCTTTTCAAAATGATGCTCTTCAGCAATGATCTGCAGCATAACCGGTGATGGTTTCCCTACGAACGTTGGTGTAACCCCGGATACATTTGCTACTAGTTGAACAAATGACCCATTCCCGGGAGTAAAACCCGTTTCTTTCGGAAATTTAATATCACCATTTGTTCCAATGAGCTTCGCGCCATTTTGGACATAGTCACATGCTCTTACAAGTTTCTCATAGGAGATTTGACGGTCAATACCCATTACAAGGACATCGCTCTGCTCGTCGGTAATCTCTAATCCTTGCTCGATTAAAGCCGTACGAATGCCAAGTTCACCGACAACATTCACTTTTTTATTGGCACTCATCTTAGCTACATAGGCTGCCGTTGCAAGCGAGCTTGAATAAATGTGATCAAGTGGTGCATTTACGCCAATATCTTGTAAAACTTGCTGCAATCTTTCGCGGGTTTTCGATGAATTATTCGTTAAATAATACGGCTCAATTCCGTTTTCCTGCAGTAGGTGAACAAATTTCACGGCAGAATCGATCGCTTCACTCCCCCGGTAGATTGTCCCATCCAAATCAAAGCAATACGCTTTATACGGGAACATTATGCCTCATCCTCTGGTAAAAATGCTGAAACTGGTCCTAATTCATTCGTTAAGTAATCGTGAACTTTTGGAGAGAATTGCTTTAGTATATTTAAGTTTGCTGTTAATACATTTAAAATTTCTTCACTATCTACAGCGATAAATTCACGAACGATCATTTTGCGTAAACCGACAACCGCTTTTAATGGTGCATCCATCTCTTCTGTAATCACTTTTTCATCAACGAAAATATCGATAATGTCTTCGTAGCTTCCAGGATCACGCATAATAAAGCCGTCAATCACCAAGTTTCCTACATCCATCATCGCTTCCATTACATTATGGCCGATTCGTTGTAATGCCAGCTTATGAATATCATCTGCCAACCAGTTCTCAGTCGATTCAAAGATCGCCAATAACTCGTCCAAGTGTGCTAAGTTGTTTGTAATTTTATTTCTATCTACGAAGTACATAGATAAAGCCTCCATTCAATCAATAAAAGTTGATAGTGTTTTCCTTTATATAGTACCATATTCTATAGAGATGGAAGGGGTACAAAACAAAATGGAACGATTTTTCTTATATGATGATGTAGAAGATACAAAAACGCGCTTCGTCAGCTTTGCCGGAAAAACTCAGCGTTATGATTTAGCCATATTACAAAGTAGTCGCTTTTTCGGAAAAGTGCTCGTTCTTGATATCCAGTTTGGCCGTTTTGCCATTATTGGAGCAGATGATGTGGAAGAGCCTGGTTACTTAGAGCATGTATACAACCGTACAGAAGAAGAGACGGAAGACTTACGTGAATATTTACGTGAACTATTAAGCTAAAAAAAAAGAGGGGGCGCTATATGACGCCTCCTCTTTTGTACGTTATTCAGCTGATTCAACCGGCTCTTCTGCCTCAGTTTGTTGTGCAACTATTTGTTCTTTCTTTTGTTCTTGTGCACGGCCTGTTTTTTGAATTATAAAATAGGCGCATCCAAAATTACAATATTCGTACAAATAGTCTTGAATCGTACTAATTTTTGTATCAAACGTGGATTTTTGATTTTTATCGTCAAAAAATCCTTTTAAACGTAGCTGACCGTAACCCCAGTCCCCTACAATATAATCATATTTCGATAAAATATCTGAGTATCGTGCGATAAATGCATCTTCCTGAAAACCTTCCCGCACATTTTCGATCACTTCATAAGCATACCCATCTGCAATAATCAAACTAGACACCACCTATCTATTTCCATGTTAATGAATATTGAACATGAAAGCAATATTCACAACAAATTTTGTAGGTAAATATGGCGAAATCAGCTATAGTCCGTTTACCGCGAGTATTATGAGGCCCGCATAAATAATTTAAACGTCTATTTTCTACAATGTAACACTTGATTGTTTTGCTGCATTCACTTGTTCATCCGCATGATAACTACTGCGCACTAATGGACCCGCTTCACAATGGCTGAAGCCTTTTTCCATAGCAATTTTACGCAGCTTGCCAAACTCGATTGGCGAGTAATATTTTTTTACCGGCAAATGTTTTTTTGTCGGCTGTAAATATTGGCCGATAGTCATAATATCAACATTGTTTGCACGCAGGTCATCCATTACTTCATAGATTTCCTCTAACGTTTCCCCTAAACCAATCATTAAAGAAGATTTTGTCGGAATATTTGGCTGCATTTCTTTTGCTCTGCGTAAAAACTCAAGTGAACGGTCGTATGTCGCTTTTGCCCGTACACGTGGTGTCAGACTGCGTACTGTTTCGATATTATGGTTTAATATATCCGGCTTTGCGTCCATTAAAATCCGTAAACTTTCTTCACGACCGCTTAAATCGGATGGTAGTACTTCCACAGAAGTTAACGGGCTTTTACGGCGGATTGCACGCACCGTTTCTGCCAATACTTCCGCGCCGCCGTCTTTCAGGTCATCACGCGCTACCATTGTAATAACAACATGCTTTAAATTCATTAACGCAACTGAATCTGCTACGCGCTCTGGTTCTGCCAAGTCCAATTCATTAGGCAAACCAGTTTTAACTGCACAGAAACGACATGCACGCGTACATACAGAACCTAAAATCATCATTGTTGCTGTACGACGCTCACCCCAGCATTCGTGAATATTCGGGCAGCGAGCTTCCTCACATACCGTATGCAAATTATTGTCTCTCATTAGTTTTTTTAATGCTTTGTATTCGTCATTGGTATTTAGCTTGATTTTTAGCCACTCCGGTTTGCGCAAGTGTTCTTCCCTAGGATTAGTTGGTTTACAAGATGTCATATCATTTACTCCCCTCACTCAAATGCTACGATGTTCTGATGTCAGAGTATCATATTAACAACTTTCCAACAACAGAGTATTCTTATAATTTTAATTTATCATAATTAAGTTACTATTCGTAAGGGATTGGTACTTCGATAGACGGCTGCGCCCCTTCACCTGCACTATAAATATGCGGCACTGTTCCTCTTACTAAACCAATTGCTATAGGAATTTTCTGTTCAACCGATGCAGATTTACTAGCAAATGGCACGATAATTTGTACATTAACTCCAATGAGCAAATTCACTTCTACAATTGCATTATTTATACCGAATTCACTTACTGTGGATTCAACATTGCTATTTACATTCCCAATAATATGAAAGCGAATCGGTATTTTCGGCCCTAAATTCCCGATAATCGGAAGGTTTAAAGCCTGCCCTAACGGTACAAAAAATACGATTCCGTCTCCTGCTTCCATTTTTCCTACGTCATATTCTACATTTTCCAAATTAGGCAAATGTGATAAATCTCCATTTTCGGCCTGTTCTAGATACTCTTTAACTAATGCTGTCGTTTCTGCGCGAACTTGGTTAATGATTTCTGTATTAAATTTTGTTGTAATCATATCGTCTGATTGTGTAGGTAAATCGACGATGACATCATTTACATCAAGTACACTTGATGTTCTGGAATTAATTGCTTTACTCACAACATACGAAGCTACTTTAAATGTTTGGACTTCGGCGTACTGTAAATAGGTTGGCATTAATCGATCGTTAATAACATATATACTAAAACAAACCATAACGAGAATACTGACGATAACGATTGTTACGGCATTATGCATTTTACCTTTTTTCCTGCCATAGGAATTCCACTTTCTTTTACGAAAACGCAAAAAAAATCCTCCTTCCCATAAAATATGAGATGGAGGATTTTTCTATTCTATATTTTCATCAAAATCTACATCAACTTTTTTAATGTCGACTGTCGGGTAATCACTTAAACATATTTCATATGTAGCGTCCAACATTTTGCCATTTTCCTGGAAAATACGTATCCAAGGACGTGCCACATCCACAAGATTCTGTTTTGATACAATTCCACGTCGTCCATCTGACAGCAATAGAATTGATCCATTTGCGTAATGGACGATGCTCCGTCTAAATGCCTCCATTACCTTTGCATCAAACTGCTTCCCGTCGCCTCTACCAATAATCGAAATCGCTTCTGACGGCAACATTTTCTTTCGGTATATCCGATTGGATGTCAATGCATCAAACACGTCTGCAACAGCGATAATTTTTGCAAACGGATGAATTTCATTGTTAACAAGCCCCCGTGGATAACCGCTTCCATCAATTCGTTCATGATGCTGAAAAGCGCAATGTGCTACAAGCAATGATACTGAATGTAAATTGCGTAATAAGTCAAACCCGTAACGGGCGTGATTCTTCATCTCGTCGTATTCTTCATCCGTTAAGTTACTCGGCTTTAATAAAATATCAGGCGAAATAAGCAGCTTGCCCACATCGTGTAAAATAGCCCCAATTCCAATTAATCGTATGTCTTCGTAAGAATAGCCCATTTCTTTAGCAATCGCGATTGAATATAATGCTACTTGGAATGAATGCTGGTAAATATATTTGTCATACAAATAAGCATCAGTCAGAACCATTAATACTTCCTCGCTATTAATAATGGCATTCATAATATCATCGACAATTAAGCCAATTACTTTGGACTGTTGATCCAGCACATAGGATGCCTGATCCCGTTTTGCTTTTTTTACATTTTCAAACGATTTCGCCATGTTTTTAACGGCTTCCATTCTTTTTAACGGTGCAATCGTTTCTTCTATTTCGATTCCGGCTGAAAGTTTGTCATCAATGTATAAATAATGAATATTCAGATCTCGCAGCCTTTCAATAATTCGGCTTGTTACTATGACATTTTTATGAAGCAGTGGATGACCGGCTTCATTCCAAATAGTTCTGCCGACTGCCATACCTTCTTTCAAAACATTTATCGATATTAATCGCATCTATACTAATTTCTCCATTCTACTATTACGTTCATTATATAATTGGAAAGTGGCTCTTGGGAAATTTACTGAAACTTTTTTATACAATAATTTTTAAAGACATCCCGGATAAATTCCGGTAGTAAATATTGTTTTTTCGCATATTTAAAGCTTGGGAAAAAATAACCGAATGTAAACAGATCCAGTGTTGCTAATCGGTAAATCCGATCTGGCTTCATGAGTTGCCCGTTTATATATAACTCACGCTGCTTCGTCATTTCAATACCATAATTCAATATTTTTCCGAAAATAATACCTCTAAAACCAAGGCCTTTTAATTCAAGACGCGGCCATTCTTCATTTTCGGATTGAGTGAAAATTTCTTTTAATTCATTGCCGGTTATTTGCACGACACATATATTTATCGGATGGGGAAAAATTTTATGAATATCATATGTAGAAATTAGCCCTTTACGCAGCGGTTCGACAAAAATTCCAGCATTGAACATAACACAATCCGCTTCTGTATAATCATACATACATTCTGCAAATAAATCCGATAATTGAGAACGGTGAAACCATTCTTTGTTGTAAGGTTTCGTTAACGTGAAAATAGGTTTTTCCAATATAGCCTTTGCTTCTTTTTGAAGATTGGACAACCACAGTTCTTCTTCTTCGACAGTTGGTAAAAGTGCGTTTTCAAATAATTGATCTGATTTTTCTACTAATTTACGGGACGCGTGGTCAAATTCCATCGTTAACTGACCGGTATACTGCCCAAATTTACCTCCTCCAGTTAAAAGTACATTGTTTTCCACTTTACCTTTTTCAAACACATGATGTGTGTGCGAACCGAAAATCACATCGATAATCGGGCATTCCTGTGCCAGCAATTCATCTTCGGTAATCCCTAAATGTGATAAACAAACAATTATATCCGCCTGCTCCTTTAATTCAAATGCAAGCTTCACAAGCTCTTTACGCGGGTTTGTTACGTCCCACCCAAGCTCCTTATAGAAAAGGTCAAACGGAGCAGTCGCAGCTATCACAGCGATTTTGGTGCCATACTGGGTAGTCAATATTGTGTAAGGTTTCATCCACCGGGGATTTTCTTCTGATTGTGAATACAGATTTGCAACAACTACATCGAACTTTGCATCATCATATAGGTGATAGAGCAAATTATAGGACAGCGTTATGCCTTCATTGTTTCCAATTGTCACAACATCATAATCTGCATCATTCAGCATTTTAATATTACCCTTGCCCAGTGTTGCCTCTGTATATAAATTTGAACGGTCCAAATGATCTCCTAAATCGATCAAGAAGCTAGTTTCACCTTTATCGGCCAGTATTTGACGTTGTATTTGAATAAACGACTGACTGCGCTTCCAGTACGTAAAATGACTATGCAAATCATTCGTATGGAATATATGAATTACTTCTCGCACTTTTGCATTGCCACCTCGCTCTACGTTATTCTTCAAAAAGACCTAATTGCTTTGGCGCTAAACCATCAAATTCAAGATCAAGAATTTGCTGCATTCGTTTTGCATTTTTCGCTGCATGCCCACCCGAATTATTATTAAATAATACGAAGACATGTTTTGATTGGCGTGCCAAAAATTTAACTTCCTCTGCAAGTTTCTGCAGCTCTTCTTCATTATAATCATATAAAAACCGCACTTTGCGCCAGTTTTCCCCATGTCCTATATTTCGCCATCCATGAACATTGCGCCCATGAATACGTACGAGCACCTTCTCACTAGTAGCGATTGGTACTAAAGGAGCGGAGCCGCTTCCTGCCTGTGGTTCATCACAAACTGTATGAATCAACTGATGGTCTTTTAAAAATTGCAGTGTCTTTTCTTTCATTTCCGCACTGTACCAAGTTTGGTTTCGAAACTCAATAGCAATAGGATACCCTTGTAATTGTTGCTTTATATAGCGAATATATTGAACATTTTTTCCTTGGCAGTCAAACCAAGGTGGAAATTGAACTAGTACCATTGCAAGCTTACCGTGCTTTTTAAATGTATCTGCACAATTACGGAATGCGTTGAACATATCATTTTTCGTCTCAAATGGCAGTTCATCGCGTAAATGGCCTGTCATGCCCTGATAAGCCTTTACGACAAATTGAAAGCTATCCGGTGTATCTTTACACCATTTTTCTACATTTGCCGGTGAAGGAATCGCATAAAAGGACGTATCTAATTCTACGACAGGGAAATGCCCGCTATAATCAAATAATTTATCTTTTGCTGCAGTAACTTCACTATATACTTCCGGGTGATCTCCCCAACCAGTTAAGCCGATTGAAATCATCGTACTTCACCTCTCTTGTATTGTATAATACCTTACCCTTTTCAATGGTCATTCATTGCAAAACACTACATTTCACATCATAATAATAGAAAAAAGGAGGACAAGTTTATGCATATTTTACAATCAACAGAGGAATTCGAGCAATTTAAAAGCAGTTCAGCAGTTATTTTCGAATTTACAGCGGACTGGTGCGGAGATTGTCGTTTCATTGATCCGTTTATGCCGGAAGTCGTTGAAAAATTTCCGGAATATAAATTCGTTAAAGTAGACCGCGATAAGTTTTTAGATTTATGTATTGATTTAGGAATTATCGGTATTCCTAGCTTTTTAGCTTACGAAAACGGCACGGAGCTTGGACGTTTTGTCAGCAAAGACCGTAAAACACAACAGGAAATCGAAAACTTTATTTCCAACTTAAAATAGAAAAAAGCTTCAAACGCATAAGTAGTCGTTTGAAGCCATTTTAATATTATTTAATAATACCTTCATGCTCTTCATTTTTCATAATCTTACCGTTTTTCTTTTCCCCTAAAGCCCAAAAAGTAAGTGCTACCGCTACTACAACTACAGCACCAGGAACTCCTAAAACTACAGGCCAAAATAAGTTTTCCATTTTTGTCGCCCCTTTATATACATTCTTCTCATTCTATTATTCCATCTAATACAATTATTGTAAATGTATACTCTGCGCTTTCTTAAATCTTTCTAGTAAAGTTGTTTATTTCTTCACGAATTCAACACAATTTTGCTAAATGAACAGGTTTGCATTTAAGGTGTGGGACGCCCGGCAAATTATTTTAGTCAAATTAATTACTTTTTTAGTCATCTTATTTAGCAATATAGCCAACTTCGGTATTATTTAGTCATACTAAGAGAGATTTTAGTCAAAGTACATAATCAAGAGACGTCCGGCAATAAAAAAACCTGTCTCCGATAAATCGGAGACAGGTGCCTGGATAAAATTATCCGATTGAACCTTCCATCTCGAACTTGATTAGACGGTTCATTTCTACTGCATATTCCATTGGTAATTCTTTTGTGAATGGCTCGATGAAGCCCATTACGATCATTTCTGTCGCTTCTTCTTCAGAAACACCACGGCTCATTAAGTAGAACAATTGCTCTTCAGATACTTTAGAAACTTTCGCTTCGTGCTCTAAAGATACGTTATCATTTAAGATTTCGTTGTATGGAATTGTATCAGAAGTAGATTCGTTATCCATGATTAATGTGTCACACTCGATGTTTGAACGTGCACCTTTAGCATTTTTACCGAATTTTACTTGACCAAGATACGTAACTTTACCACCTTGCTTAGCAATCGATTTTGAAACGATTGTTGAAGATGTGTTTGGTGCTAAGTGAATCATTTTCGCACCAGCGTGTTGGTGTTGACCTTTACCTGCAATGGCAATTGATAATGTCATACCACGTGCGCCTTCACCTTTAAGGATACAAGCAGGGTATTTCATTGTTAATTTTGAACCGATGTTTCCGTCGATCCATTCCATTGTACCGTTTTCTTCAACAACTGTACGTTTTGTAACAAGGTTATATACGTTGTTCGCCCAGTTTTGAATCGTTGTGTAACGGCAGTAAGCGTTCTTTTTAACGATGATTTCTACTACAGCCGAGTGTAGAGAGTTTGTTGTGTAAACAGGCGCTGTACAACCTTCTACGTAGTGTACAGATGCATCTTCGTCTACGATAATTAGCGTACGTTCGAATTGACCCATGTTTTCAGAGTTAATACGGAAGTATGCTTGTAATGGTGTGTCTAATTTAACGCCTTTAGGCATATAAATAAATGAACCACCAGACCAAACTGCAGAGTTTAATGCTGCGAATTTGTTATCTGTATAAGGGATTACTGTACCCCAGTGTTTTTTGAAGATTTCTTCGTTTTCTTTTAATGCTGAGTCAGTATCTTTGAAGACAATACCTAAATCTGTAAGGTCTTGTTTCATGTTGTGGTAAACTACTTCAGATTCATACTGAGCAGATACACCTGCAAGATATTTTTGTTCAGCTTCCGGGATACCTAATTTATCGAATGTTGCTTTGATTTCTTCAGGTACTTCATCCCAAGAACGTTCAGTTGCTTCAGATGGTTTTACATAATACGTAATTTCATCGAAGTTTAATGACGCTAGGTCACCGCCCCATTGAGGCATTGGCATTTCATAGAATTTTTCAAGAGCTTTTAAGCGGTAGTCAAGCATCCACTGCGGCTCTTCCTTCATACTTGAGATTTCACGAACGATATCTGCTGTAAGTCCACGTTCAGAACGGAAAATAGATACGTCCTTGTCATGGAAGCCATACTTGTAATCGCCGATTTCAGGCATTTTTTTAGCCATGTTGTCTCCTCCGTTCATTATCTTAAAGTGTTCAAGCGCTCGTTCAGCTGTGACAGACGTTGGAGAGTCCTGACAAGTGTGCTCGCACACGCAGGAAGGAATCGAAACGTCCGAACAGCTAGCGCTTTGACCTGGATAAATAGAGAAGTGCTAAAATGTGCATAAACACACTTTAGCCTTACTACTATTTATTTCTTTTCGTTGTTTACGCCTTTTTCCATCGCTTTCCAAGCTAATGTAGCGCATTTTATACGTGCCGGGAATTTTGCCACACCTTGCAGCGCTTCAACATCCCCAAGATCGTACTTTTCATCGTCAAAGTCTTCGCCCAGCATCATTTTTGAGAAAATATCAGCCAGTTCCAAAGCTTCGTCCAATTTTTTTCCTTTAACGATTTGAGTCATCATAGATGCTGAAGACATGGAGATTGAACAGCCTTCCCCATCGAACTTCGCATCTTCCACGATACCATCGTTCAGCTTCAATGTTAAATGGATACGGTCACCGCATGTAGGGTTATTCATATCGATTGTCACACTGTTTTCTTCAAGAGACCCTTTGTTACGAGGGTTTTTATAGTGATCCATAATTACGGAACGATAAAGTTGATCTAAATTATTAAAAGACATCGCCAAAATACTCCTTCGCTGAGCGCAATCCTGCAACTAAACGATCAACATCTTCTTCATCATTGTACATGTAGAAGCTTGCTCGAGCTGTTGCTGTTACTTGAAGCCATTTCATTAAAGGTTGGGCGCAATGATGTCCTGCACGAACAGCGATTCCACTCATATCCAATACTGTCGCGACATCATGTGGATGTACGTCATCTAGATTGAATGTAACAAGTCCGCATCGTTTCATTGGGTCACGTGGTCCGAAAATCTGAAGACCATCAATCGTTTCCAATTGATCCATTGCATAACCTACCAACTTATGTTCGTGGGCTGCAATATTGTCTAAACCGATTTCCTCTAAAAAGTCGATTGCAGCACCTAAACCAATTGCACTTGCAATGATCGGTGTACCACCCTCGAATTTCCACGGTAACTCTTTCCATGTTGATTCATTTAAACCTACGAAATCAATCATTTCGCCGCCAAACTCTACTGGTTCCATTTCTTCAAGAAGCGCCTTTTTACCATATAGTACCCCAATTCCAGTAGGTGCACACATTTTATGTCCTGAAAATGCTGCGAAGTCAACATCCAAATCTTGAATATCGATCTTCATATGCGGTGCTGCCTGAGCTAAATCAGCAACTACTACCGCACCATTTGCATGGGCAATTTGTGCAACTTCTTTAATAGGATTGATTGTACCTAATACGTTGGAAACATACATCATAGAAACAATTTTCGTTTGTGGCGTTATTGTTTCACGTACTTTTTCCAATGAAATTGTACCGTCTGCTTCAAGGTCGATATATTTCAATACCGCGCCTTTTTCTTTTGCAAGCTGTTGCCAAGGAATAATGTTTGAATGGTGTTCCATGTACGTAATGACAATTTCATCACCTTCTTGTATATTCTGGCGACCATAGCCTGCAGCAACCGTATTAAGTGCTGTTGTTGTACCACGAGTGAAAATTACTTCTTGTGTTGAACTAGCATTAATGAATTTACGAACTTTTTCACGTGCACCTTCATAGGAATCCGTTGCACGGTTACCAAGTGTATGGACACCTCGGTGAACGTTTGAGTTATCTAAATTATAGTAATTTGAGATTGCTTCAATTACTTGAATTGGCTTTTGAGATGTAGCCGCACTATCCAAATAAACTAAAGGATGTCCATTGACTTCCTGATTTAAAATTGGAAAATAACTTTTAATATCGTTAGGTATCATTATCGAACTTTCCTTTCGATAACCTCCGTCAGCTGCTTTTTAACGCCTTCGATTGGCAATTTAGCAACAACTGGCGCAAGGAATCCGTGAATTACAAGGCGCTCTGCTTCTGCTTTAGAAATACCACGACTCATTAAGTAGTACAGTTGAGTTGGGTCAACACGTCCAACAGATGCCGCGTGTCCTGCTGTTACATCGTCTTCATCAATTAACAGAATCGGGTTAGCGTCACCGCGTGCCCCTTCTGAAAGCATCAGTACGCGAGACTCTTGTTCTGCGTTTGCTTTTGTACCACCATGCATAATATGACCGATTCCGTTAAAGATTGACTGTGCAGAATCTTTCATTACACCGTGTTTTAAAATTTGACCGTCGGAATTTTTACCCCATTGACGGATTAATGTTGTGAAGTTAAGTTTTTGATCTCCGCTACCTACTGTTACCATTTTGAAATCTGAAGTAGAGTTATCGCCAACTAAGTTTGTAGTATTTTCATAAATTGTATCTGAGTTTGTCATTAAACCTAATGCCCAGTCAATTTTTGCATCGCGCTCAGCATGTCCACGGCGGTTTACATAAGCAGTATAGCCATGTGCCAAGTTGTCTACTGCACCGAATGTTACTTGTGCATTATCTTTTGCGATTACTTCTGTTACAACGTTTACTTGACCATGTGCTTCATCAAATGTAGAAATGTAAGTTTCAACATAAGTAACAGCCGAAGATTCTTCTGCTACTACTAACACGTGGTTAAATAATGAAGCTTCTGCATCGTCATTTAAAAATACAACTTGTAGAGGTGCTTCGATTACAACGTTGCGTGGCACGTATACGAAAATACCGCCGTTTACTAGTGCTGCATGGTAAGCAGTTAATTTATGCTCGTCCACTTTTACAGCTGTCGTCATAAAGTATTTTTCTACTAAATCTTTATGATCGCGAACCGCTGTTTGAATATCCGTGAAAATTACACCTTTGTTTTTCAGTTCTTCTGAAACTTTAATGTACGCTGGTGTATTGTTGCGTTGGATATACAGGTTTTCTTGTGTTTCAATATCAACTACTGATTTCACCTCTAAAGGCAGCTCTTCCAATGAATTGAATGGAGCGCTTTCTACTGTGTGGTTCGGGAAATCAATGAAGTTCCACTTGCTAATGTTCGTTCTGTCTGGTTTTGGTAAGTCAAGCGCAGCAGCTTTTTCCATTGCGCTCACACGGAAATCAGCAAATGTTGCTGGTTCAGCATGTTTTTGCGAGAACGAGCGTACTTCTTCTGCTGATAACGCTAATTTTGTTTCAACCGTCATCTTCGTCGTCCTCCTTAATTATGCTTCTGTTACTTCTTCAGTATCTTCAATACCTAATTCAGCTTTAATCCACTCATAACCTTCTGCTTCCAAGCGTTGTGCTAATTCAGCACCACCTGATTTTACAACTTTACCTTGCATCATTACGTGAACATGGTCAGGTGTGATGTAGTTTAATAAACGTTGGTAGTGAGTGATCATTAGGCAGCCGAAACCTTCGCCGCGCATTTCGTTAATACCTTTTGAAACTACTTTTAATGCATCGATATCTAAACCAGAGTCGATTTCATCTAAAATACCGAATGTTGGTTTGATCATCATCATTTGTAGAATTTCGTTACGTTTTTTCTCACCGCCAGAGAAACCTTCGTTTAAGTAACGTTGAGACATTTCTTCAGGCATTTCTAAGAATTCCATTGTTTTATCTAATTCACGGATGAATTTCATTAATGAGATTTCTTGTCCTTCTTCACGACGAGCGTTAATAGCTGAACGTAAGAAGTCGGCGTTTGTTACACCAGGAATTTCTGATGGGTATTGCATAGCAAGGAATAAACCAGCTTGTGCACGCTCATCTACTTCCATTTCTAATACATTTTCACCATCAAGGTAGATTTCGCCTGATGTTACTTCATATTTTGGGTGACCCATAATTGCAGAAGCTAATGTCGATTTACCAGTACCGTTAGGACCCATGATCGCATGTACTTCGTTTGTATTGATAGTTAGATTTACACCTTTTAAAATCTCTTTTCCGTCGATTTCAACGTGAAGATCTTTAATTTCTAATGTTGACATTAAATTACCTCCAAATATTCATTTGCATACTTTTTGTACGCCAAATTAAGTTCATTACCAATCTTACCCGAAATGAATGTTGGTTGCAAATAGTTTAGAATGATTTTAATTAAAAAATATCTATCATTCTCGGAAAACGCTTTACTGCAGTTTATTTCTACTATTTTAGTAGTAATAATTTTGCTTTCCATTTTTTCAATAGCAATCCTTTAATTGAGAATCAATTTCACTTATTCAAATGATTGATTCTATAATTCCTAAAAAATATTTAAAGTTGGACCATAACTTAAAAACGCCATTTTTCTCTGGGAGAAAAATGGCGTTTTTTAGCGGTGTGTAAAATTGATTTCCATTCCGGGACGCTTTCCGCGGGCACGGCCTGAGCCTGTAGTCTCAGGCGTCGTGCTGTTCCCGCTGGAGTCGCCCTCCATTCCAATCAATTTTATTAAAATATCCGTTCTTACTATCCTATTAACTTTTCACTAACATTTCATTTAAATAATAATGAACACTTGCGGCAACTCCACGTCCTTCTTTGATTGCCCATACGACAAGGCTTTGGCCTCGGCGTGCGTCACCGGCAGCAAAAACGCCGGGAATATTTGTTTCGTAGTCTTTAATCGATGCACGGATGCGGTTATTCGTTAGTTCTAGTCCGAAATGTTCTGGCGTTTCTTTTTCGGCACCTTCAAAGCCGATTGCTACAAATACATGCTGTGCCGGCCATACTTTCTCAGTGCCAGGCAGCTCTTTAAAGTAGTGGAAGCCATCCTCACCCAGAATCTTTTCCATTTGAATTGTGTGAAGTGCTTTTACATTACCATTGCTATCTTTTTCTATTTTAGTAGTTTGAATACAATATTCCCGTGGATCACGGCCAAATTTCGCATCGGCTTCGGCATAAGCATAATCCATTGTATAAATGTTCGGATCTTTTGGCCACATCGTTTCGTCTGTACGAGTTGTCGCTTGTTGCGGATGTTTACCAAATTGGTATACTGAACGGCATTTTTGACGGAGGGCTGTTGCTACACAGTCAGCCCCTGTATCACCGCCACCAATTACAATGACATCTTTTCCTTCAACATTTAACGCCTGATTATCCGTAAAATCAGAATCTAGCAGGCTTTTTGTAACATCCGTTAAATAATCCATCGCTAAATGAATATTGCCTGCATCACTTCCTTCTAAATGAAGGACCCTTTGTTTTTGTGCTCCCGTACATAAAATTACAGCATCAAAATCAGCTTGTAATTGCTCTTTCGTGATATCTTTACCGATTTCCGTGTTTGCAACGAAATCGATTCCTTCTAATGTTAATAAGTGGACACGACGTTCAATCACATCTTTTTCAAGCTTCATATTCGGGATTCCGTACATTAATAATCCGCCAAATCGGTCAGATCGTTCGAACACCGTTACGGAATGGCCAAGCTGGTTCAGTTGATCAGCTGCTGCTAAGCCTGCAGGACCTGAGCCGACAATCGCCACTTTATAGCCAGTTCTTGAAGCCGGGATACGCGGTGTGATCCAGCCATTTTCAAATCCTTTATCAATGATCGTACGTTCGATCGATTTAATTGCGACAGCCGGATCCGTAATGGCAAGTGTACAAGACCCTTCACATGGAGCAGGACAGACACGGCCAGTAAATTCAGGGAAATTATTCGTCATATGCAAACGTTCCAACGCTTCCTGCCATTTCCCTTTATAAACTAAGTCATTCCATTCAGGGATAACATTTTGAATCGGACATCCTGCTGCAGTACCGCGAATTTCAATTCCCATATGGCAAAATGGCGTTCCACAATCCATACAGCGCGCACCTTGTGTCTGTAATTTTTCATCAGATAGTTTGCTTGTATATTCACCCCAATTTGAAAGACGCTCTAGTGGTCGTTGCTCCTGAACTTTCTCTCGTTTAAATTCCATAAAACCCGTTGCTTTTCCCATGCTAGAAACCCCCTCTTATTTTGTGCTCACAAGCTTCTTCTGACTAGTCGTCACTTCCGTAAATGCCTGCATTGCTGCATCGTCCTTTGTAGAACCGGTTGCAGTGTAGTGGTTTATTTTATCCACCATTATTTTATAATCTGTCGGCACAACTTTTACGAACTTCGGAACAAACTGCTCCCACTTCGCTAATACATCCAATGCGTAGGAACTATCCGTTTCTTCCAAATGTTGAATAATTAATTGGCGAACAGATTCAATCTCCGCTTTGTCTGTCAGTTTTTCAAAATGGATCATTTCCATATTGCATTGTGCTTTGAACTTTTTCTCATCACTCGGCAGAATATAACCGATTCCTCCGGACATTCCGGCACCAAAGTTTTGACCGACATCCCCTAATATAACGATTTTCCCGCCAGTCATATACTCACAGCCGTGATCTCCAATTCCTTCAACAACGATCTCAGCACCTGAATTACGAACACCGAATCGATGTCCTGCACGTCCGTTGATAAAGGCTTTACCGCTCGTTGCCCCGTATAAACAAACATTTCCGGCGATGACGTTTTTCTCCTGTTCACCTTTGATCGGTGCAATGGCTGTCACTTTCCCTCCTGACAAGCCTTTACCGAAGTAATCATTAACATCCCCGACTACGCGCATCGCCATTCCTCTTGGGATAAATGCGCCGAAGCTTTGACCAGCATGGCCTGTAAACGTTAAGTTAATTGTATTATCAGGTAAGCCTGCTTCCCCATATTTGCGGGAAATTTCACTGCCGACAATTGTTCCAATTACACGGTCTGTATTCTTAATTGGATAATTTAATTCGATACGTTCATTTCCTTCTATTGCCTTTGAAACTTGCGGCAATAACTCGCGTAAATCAAAGCTTCCCTCAATATTATGGTTTTGCTGATGCTGCTTCGTGCGTGTACCTTGGATTTGATGAAGCAGTGCTGTTAAATCAAGCTGGCTTGCTTTCCAATGTTTTGCCGTACGATCTGAAATTTGCAGTACATCTGTACGACCTACCATCTCTTCAACAGTACGGAATCCTAAAATACTCATATATTCACGCATTTCTTCTGCAACAAAACGCATATAATTGACAACATGATCAGCTGAACCCATAAATTTAGCACGGAGTTCCGGATTTTGTGTTGCTACACCTACAGGACAAGTATCCAAATGACAGGCACGCATCATGACACAACCTAAAACGATTAGCGGTGCTGTCGCAAAACCAAATTCCTCTGCTCCTAAAAGTGCTGCCATTACGACATCTTTCCCTGTCATGAGCTTGCCGTCCGTTTCCAGTGTCACTCGGTCGCGCAGTCCGTTAAGCATTAATGTTTGGTGCGCTTCAGCTAAACCGAGCTCCCACGGTAAGCCAGTATGCTTAATCGATGTTTTCGGTGATGCCCCTGTTCCGCCATCATAGCCCGAAATGACGATGACATCTGCTGCACCTTTAGCAACGCCTGCTGCAATTGTACCAACACCCGCTTTAGCTACGAGCTTTACAGAAATTCTTGCATGACGGTTTGCATTTTTTAAATCATGAATCAACTGTGCCATATCCTCGATCGAATAAATATCATGATGCGGCGGCGGTGAAATTAACCCTACCCCAGGAGTTGAACCACGTACATCCGCTACCCATGGATATACTTTATTGCCTGGTAGCTGGCCGCCTTCCCCCGGTTTCGCACCTTGCGCCATTTTAATTTGCAGCTCATCGGCATTTACTAAATAATGCGATTTCACCCCAAAACGTCCTGATGCAATTTGTTTAATTACACTGCGCTTGTTGTCACCATTCGGTTCGATCATAAAACGGGCTGGATCTTCCCCACCCTCACCAGAGTTCGAGCGTGCGCCTAGACGGTTCATCGCTACCGCTAAAGTTTCGTGCGCTTCTTTCGATAACGAACCAAACGACATAGCCCCTGATTTGAAACGTTTCACGATTGAATCCACTGACTCGATTTCTTCCATCGGGATTCGACGCTCATTCTTTTTAAAGTCAAATAAATTACGTAAAAATCCGATTCGTTCCTCATTGGCCATTTCCGCATACATCCGGTATAATCCAAAGTCGTTTTTACGTGTAGCCCACTGAAGGGTATGGATTGTTTTCGGATTGAACGCATGATGCTCTCCGTCTGCACGCCATTGGAAATCTGAACCTGATTGCAGTTGCGCTGACATCGACTGCATTGCTTCCTCATGGCGGCGTCTCGCTTCTTCACCGATTGTTTGTAAGTCAATGCCATCAATTTGCGAAGCCGTACCTGTGAAGTATTCGTCAATCACTTCTTTTGAAATCCCGACTGCCTCGAATACTTGGGCACCGCGATAAGATTGGACTGTAGAAATCCCCATCTTCGACATTACTTTTACAACACCGTCTGCTGCACCTTTTCGGAATTTTTGAACCGCTTTTTCAAATGGTACAGATAAATGACCCTTTTCAATTGCCTCATCAATCGTTGCATATGCTAAGTACGGGTGAATCGCATCAACACCGAAGCCGATTAGTGCAACAAAATGATGAACTTCCCGAACTTCCGCACTGTTAACGATAATGCTCGCCTTTGTACGTAAACCGATTCGCACTAAATATTGGTGGATTGTACTCGCTGCCAGCAGGACAGGCATTGTTAACTGCTTAGCATCATCCATATAGTCTGATAGTACAATGATTGTCTTGCCGCCAAAGATAGCCGCTTCCGCTTCTGTCTTAATTCGGTTAAGTTCGCTTTCTAAATTTTCCGTGAATTTAAGAGAGATTTCCGCTACTTCAAAATGTTCTTCGTTATTATTTACGATTTGCTCATACTCTGCAGTCGTTAATACCGGCGTTTTCAGCAGGAGACGACGTGCATTTTGCGCATTCGGCTGTAATAAATCACCTTCCGCTCCAAGCAATGTCATTGTCGATGTCACGACATGTTCACGAATGGAATCAATCGGCGGGTTTGTTACTTGTGCAAATAACTGCTTAAAGTAATTAAATAATGATTGCGGTCTATCTGACAGAACAGCTAATGGTGTATCATTCCCCATCGAACCAAGCGGATCTTTTCCTTCATTTGCAAGGGGTACAATATATTTTTGAACGTCCTCAAATGTATAACCGTGAATTTTCTGGCGTAATGTAAGATCATTTATTTCTGGTAACTGCTCATTCTTTTCTTCAAGTTTGATCATATTTTCTTCCAGCCATGCTGCATAAGGTTTTTCTGCTGCGGCTTCGGATTTCAGCTCGTCATCCGAAATGATTTTCCCTTGTTCTAAATCAATTAACAGCATGCGACTTGGGCTTAATCGGTCTTTATAAAGAATGTCTTCCTCAGCGTAATCGACAACCCCTGTTTCTGATGAGAAAATAACATGATCGTCTTTTGTCACATATAGTCTTCCCGGGCGCAAACCATTACGGTCTAGAATCGCCCCGATCTGTTTGCCGTCCGTGAAACAAATAGCGGTAGGTCCATCCCAAGGCTCCATCAGGCTTGCATGATATTGATAAAACGCTTTGCGGTCTTCATCGATGCGCGGATTTTCTGTCCATGGCTCCGGAATCATCATCATCGCTGTCTCTGCAGGTGAACGTCCAGCCAATACAAAAAATTCAAATGCGTTATCTAGCATCGATGAATCAGAACCCGTTGTATCAATAATCGGTAACAGCTTTTCAAGGTCATCCCCAAACGCTTCAGATACGAACTGTTGCTCACGTGCACGCATCCAGTTAATATTGCCGCGCAATGTGTTAATTTCCCCGTTATGGATAATGTAGCGGTTCGGATGGGCCCTTTTCCAAGATGGGAATGTATTCGTCGAGTAACGTGAATGCACGAGCGCCAATGCAGATACAAAGCTATCATCCTGCAGATCCATATAAAATTCACTTACTTCTTCCGGTGAAAGCAACCCTTTAAAAACAATCGTCTGACTTGAAAGACTTGGAATATACAGTTCGAATTGTTGTTCCGTTGCCCAATGTTCCAATTGTTTTCGAATGACATACAGTTTTCGTTCGAACGTCTTATTATCGTTTTCGTTTGAACGAATAAATACTTGGCGAACAACCGGTGCAGTCGATTTAGCAATCTCACTTAAATTTTCCTTATTTGTCGGCGCAGTTCTCCAGCCGATCAGTTGCTGATTTTCCTGTTCAATTAATTCGTTCATCTTTTGTTCAATTTTAAGGCGTTCGTTTTCATTCTCTGTGAAGAAAATTTGACCAACACCATATTCACCCATTTCAGGTAAATTTAGTTCCGTACAGTTTTGTTGAAAGAAAGCATGTGGGATTTGAACTAACAGCCCTGCCCCATCACCTGTCTTGCCGTCCCCGCCGCGTCCTGCACGGTGTTCTAAGCGACATAACATTTCCAATCCTTTTTTTACAATCTGATGTGAAGGTATTCCTTTTATATTTGCATACATGCCGATTCCGCATGCGTCATGTTCAAATTCAGGATTATATAACCCTTGTGCTTCTGGTAACTGATGAAAACTCATATTCATTCCCCCTCATTCTTTCAATCCCGTATTTACATTTTAAAGTTTTCGAAATAATATAAACAATATATAGTTTGGATATAAACAATCTACTTTTTAGATGAATGGGGTGGAAATTGTGGAATTAAGACAGTTACGTTACTTTGTAGAGGTGGCAGAACGGGAGCATATTTCTGAAGCAGCGGAGCATTTACACGTTGCCCAGTCTGCAATCAGCCGGCAAATCGCCAACTTGGAAGAAGAACTCGGCACACCGCTTTTTGAACGGATTGGGCGTAACGTAAAACTGACGCCGGTCGGGAAGATTTTTTTGGAACATTGCATTACCGCACTCAAGGGAATTGATTTTGCTGCAAAGCAAGTAGAAGAATATTTAGACCCGGCAAAAGGGACGATTAAAATTGGTTTCCCTACAAGTTTAGCGAGCTATGTATTGCCGACCATCATTTCTGCATTTAAAAAAGAATACCCGGAAATTTCTTTCCATTTACGCCAGGGCTCCTATAAATATTTGATCGAGGCTGTTAAAAATCGTGAGCTGAATTTAGCTTTGCTTGGACCATTACCACCAAAAGACGAAGCAATCAATACGACCGTGCTGTTCAGCGAAAACATCCATGCTTTGTTGCCCGCAACACATCCACTAGCCAAAAAAGAATCGATTAACCTTGTCGATTTGCGTAATGACCAGTTTGTACTCTTTCCGGAAGGCTATATTTTAAATAAAGTAGCTGTTGATGCATGCCGCTCTGTAGGTTTCATGCCGAATATTACTTCCGAGGGAGAAGATATGGATGCTTTAAAAGGTCTTGTCGCAGCAGGAATCGGTGTGACACTTTTACCGGAAAGTTCACTCTACGATTCAACACCGCGCATGACCGTCAAAGTGCCGATCGCCATCCCTAATATAAGACGCACAGTCGGTATCATTGCACCAACATCAAGAGATCTTGCCCCATCCGAAGAAGTATTCGTCAAATTTATTTCCAGTTTTTATTCACGATTAACACGATTCCAATAATAGACTGCGACAGAAAGATAAGGAGAAATCCCTTATTCATTTTAAGTCCAGAAAAAAACCATTTTCTCCCCGAAGAGAGAAAATGGTTTTTTGATTATTTTATTCGCCTGAAACAGGTACTACTGAGCCGCCCCATTCTTCAACGATAAAGTCTTGAACTTCTTTTGAACGTAAAGCATCTACTAATGCTTTAATTTCTTTTGAATCTTCTTCACCAGATTTTACTGCAATAATGTTTACATATGGTGATTCACTAGATTCGATTGCGATTGAATCTTCCAATGGGTTAATGCCGTTATCGATTGCGAAGTTCGAGTTGATCAATACAGCATCGCCTTCTTCATTTTCGTACATTTGCACTAATAATTCAGCTGCAGTGTTTGCATCGAACACGAAGTTCTTAGGATTATCTACAATGTCTTTTGTTTCAGCTTTTGTTTTATCAATACCTTCTGCTAAAGTAATTAAACCTTGTGCTTCAAGTAATGAAAGCATACGACCATGGTCTGCTACTGAGTTAGAAAGTAAAATTGTTGCACCTTCAGGAAGCTCTTCTAAAGATGAATATTTTTTAGAGTAAACACCGATTGGCTCGATGTGAATACCGCCAGCATTTGCGAAGTCATAACCGAAATCTGCTTTTTGTGCTTCGAAGTATGGAATGTGCTGGAAGTAGTTTGCATCTAAATCGCCGTTATCTAAATCTTGGTTTGGAAGTACGTAATCTGTATATGATTCGATTTCCAGCTCAATACCTTGTTCTTCTAAAATTGGTTTAACTTTTTCAAGGATAACTGCGTGTGGTGTATTTGAAGCACCCACTACTAATTTTTCATCTTCTCCGCCACATGCTGCTAAAGCAAGTACTGAAGCTCCTAAAATAACGCTTGATAATAATTTCTTCATTTGTTTTACCTACCCTTTTTTTAGTTTGTTCAGTTTATCGAAACCTTTTTTATATTCAGATTATTTTTCTTGTAGACGCGCACTTTTTTAAAGTTTGCGTCCATATTGTTTCGATGCACCAATATATAATTACGGCCTTAGAAGCCACTAACTATCGTTTGTCCACTCTTGCTGTAATGAAATCCCCAATATACTGGATGATGAATACGACAACTAAAATTAAAACCGTTGCCATTAATGTCACATCTGTTCGGTTACGCTGGAAACCGTCAAGGAATGCCAGGTTACCTAAACCACCCGCACCGATAATGCCGGCCATTGCTGTATATCCTACTAATGCCACAGCTGTAACCGTAATACCTGAAATTAATGCCGGTAAGCTTTCCGGGATCAGCACTTTCCAAATAATCGTAGAAGTTTTTGCTCCCATTGAGCGGGCCGCTTCAATGACACCTTTATCAATTTCTCTTAATGCTATTAATACCATGCGCGCATAAAACGGTGCTGCCCCAATAATTAGCGCAGGTAATGCTGCATTGGCTCCACGGATTGTTCCAAGTAAAAACTTTGTGAACGGAATTAATAAAATGATTAAGACGATAAATGGAATCGAACGGAAAATATTTACGAGTGATCCTGTCAAAAAGTGTACAATTTTATTTGCCCATAATTGATTGTCACTCGTTAAAAATAAGACTATCCCAATCAGAATTCCAAGTATAAATGTAATGACTGTCGCAACAGCCGTCATATAAATTGTTTCATATGTTGCTTCGAGCATTTTACCCCAGTCGACGTTCGGAAATAATTGATTAAACATGCTCAATCACCTCCGTTTGAATTTCTTGCTTCGCTAAAAAGCTTAATGCTTCCGCTACTGCTTTAGGCTCTCCATTGATATGAATAAACAATGTACCGAATGAACCACCCGTTGTATTCGAGATTTTACCATGCACAATATTTACAACTACGTCAAATTGCTTAATCATTTGCGAGATGACAGGCTGTTCTGTCGTTGCCCCCGCAAATATTAATTTGGCGATTTTGCCTCCTGGATAGTTGGCAAAAATTTGTTCTAGTGATGCTTGTGTTTCCTGTGTTTCACCAGAAGCTTGTGATACGAAGTTTTTCGTAATTGGTGCTTGAGGATGCTGGAACACTTGCAATACATCACCCTGTTCCACTACTTTTCCGGCTTCCATTACCGCTACTCTGTTACAGATTTTGCGGATAACATGCATTTCATGTGTAATGAGTACAATTGTAAGACCGATGTTTTTATTAATATCAAGCAATAATTCCAGAATCGAATCCGTTGTTTCCGGATCAAGGGCTGAAGTTGCTTCATCACATAAAAGCACTTCCGGGTTGTTTGCCAACGCTCGTGCAATGCCTACTCGCTGCTTTTGCCCGCCTGACAGTTGAGAAGGATACGCTTTCCCTCTTCCTTTTAAACCAACGAGTTCAATTAGCTCTTGTACTCGCTTTTCACGATCAGCTTTTGAAACACCCGCAATTTCAAGGGGAAATGCGATGTTTTCTTCAACTGTACGTGACCAAAGCAGATTGAAGTGCTGAAAAATCATACTTATTTTTTGACGTGCTTCTCGTAATTTTGCCCCGGAAGCTTTTGCGATATCCTGGCCACCTACAAGGACAGAACCTGTTGTTGGCTTCTCCAAACCGTTCAGTAGGCGGATCATTGTACTTTTACCGGCACCACTGTAGCCGATAATTCCGTATATCTCTCCTTTGTTAATCGATAAGCTTACATTATCAACTGCTGTAAGCTTACCGTTTTTCGTGTTATACACTTTAGTAATATTTTGTATATCAATCATCGGTTGTACTCCTTCTAAATCGAAATAACCTGCCTGCTATTTCAAAATCATGTTCTTTTTTCATCCAAAACCTCCGTTGAATGAAAAAAACCTTTCTACCAAGACAAGTAGAAAGGTTTCACATACATTTATACGGTAAACCGTTCTCTCATCTTTCAAAGTTTAAACTTTGTGTGAATTGGCACCTTTGCGTAAACGCTGGTTGCCGGGCTTCATAGGGCACTTCCCTCCACCTCTCTTTATAAGAGCAACGTTATTAAGTTTTATTATTATGAATGTTACTTTATCACGACAAAGTGACTACGTCAATTACTTTTTTTTAATATTTCATACAAAAACGGTACGGATTTAAATGCATAAATCTTATTCGTTAGTTCTCCTTTGTCTGAAACGATTAAACAAGGTACACTTTCAATTTTCAATTCATAGGGTAAATCCCCCATATAATTGATATTTGCCATACCAAGCGGAAGATCTGGGAGTAATTTCTCAATTACATCCAACATTTTTTCCGACACTTCACATGTGCCGCACATAGGCGTATATAAGAAAAACGCTGTCTGATCATTCTGTTGTACATTCTGTTCCCACTGCTGTTTCGTCCATTGTTCCATTATACTGTCATCCTTCTTTTACTAAAAATTTTGCCTGTAGTAAAATATCCCTTAAGATTTTAGTAGGTGTTTTTTCTACTTCTACATATTCATGAGGTATGATAAGCTGTGTCGCTTCGGGATATGCACGGTTCATCAGTTTACGTAACTTTTCACCGTTTTTATCTGCATCAAACATTGTGATAATTTCATCTTGCTCATATTCTTCCAATAAATCAATCAAATTGACTTCGCTTATTGTGCCATTTGTACAAATAATCGTCACGTCCTCAGCTAATATCGGGAGTAATCTCAGTTTATCGGCACGACCTTCTACAACGATGCACTTTCCCATCCATACACGCTTCCTTTCATCCGTCACCTTTATATATAGAATAACAAAAAAACACTAAAACCTTTACTTAGAAGGCTTTAGTGTTCTAGATTATTGTTCGATTAAAGCAGTGTAAGCGTCTGCGTCTAATAATTCATCAACTTCTGCTTCACTTGTTAACTCAACAGTAACCATCCATGCATTGCCGTATGGAGATTCATTTACGTATTCTGGATTGTCCAATAATTCTTCGTTGATTGCTACAACTTTACCAGAAAGTGGTGCATATAGTTCAGAAACTGTTTTTACAGATTCTACACTACCGAAAGGCTGATCCTTTGAAATTTCATCGCCTACTTCAGGTAACTCTACGAATACGATATCGCCTAATTCAGATTGTGCGAAATCCGTAATGCCGATTGTCGCTTTACCGTCTTCAATTTTAACCCACTCATGCTCTTTTGAATAACGTAATTCTTTAGGTGTGCTCATTCGAAAACCTCCATGTTATATGTAGTACATTCAAGTTCATTTTGCCATATTTCGTTCGGAAATACAATGTGAATAACTGTTTATTTCCAAGTTTCTAAGAAGTCAGACTCCTTAAATCCTAAAGTTAATTTTTTACCATCTGTAACGATCGGTCGCTTAATTAACATACCATCCGATGCCAATAGCTCTAATTGCTCATCCTCGGACATTGTCGGTAATTTATCTTTTAGGCCTAATTCACGATATTTCATGCCAGATGTATTAAAGAATTTTTTCAACGGCACTCCACTTGCTTCATAGATTGCTTTAAGTTCCTCTTTAGATGGTGTCTCCTCAACAATATGAATATTTTCATAGTCCACACCTTGCTCATCTAGCCATTTTTGCGCTTTTTTACAAGTTGTACATTTTGGATATTGGATGAATTTTACTGTCATGTAAGTACTCCTTTTTGCCCTGGATTTTCCTATATTGTAACGGATATAGAAGGACAAATCAAAAATGTGTTCGCATTATCGGAGTTTTAGTAGTTATGGTTTTTATTAGAAGATGTGTGAAGATATTAGAACATGCCGGACTTATATTAGAAGAACGGCTTCACTTATTTGAAACTCTGAGTGACATATTAGAAGATACGGTACTTATATTAGAACTTCCCAGATATATTAGAACTTCTGAAATTATATTAGAACTTCTGAAATTATATTAGAACATTTTACGTTTTATTAGAAAATACATAGAAAAACCGGGTGCAAAGCAATGCACCCGATTACAAACTTTATTAAACTACATATTTTTCTGCTTCGATTAGTTTCGCAGCAGCTTCACGTTTTTTCGGAATTAAGTTGTAAGGGTTGTTGCGCGTTAATTTACGTAATGCTGATAAAATCATACGTGCATCGTCACCTTCAACTGAAGCGATTAATGTTTCTTTTGCTTCTTTTTCGATTTCTCCGAATGCTTCTTGACAGAAAATTTGAGTGTAAAGTATTTTTTGTGCTGCTTTTTCTTCTCCGTCACGCTCGATTGCTTTTTGTGTACGGATCACTGCAGATTCCATTGCGTATAATTGGTTTGCAATGTTCGCGATGTTCACTAACAGCTCTTGCTCCGCATCCAGTTTTGCACCGTAGCGTTGAGCTGCTGCACCTGCTGCAAGTACTGCGATCTTCTTCGCATTTTTCACTAAATATTTCTCTTGCTCTAAAGCACCTTGGCCAATTTCTTCAGGCATAAGCATTAGTAGCTCGTTTTGCAGTCCTTGTGCTACTTGTAATAGCGGTAACTCACCTTTTAATGCTTTTTTCATAAATGTGCCAGGTACGATCATACGGTTAATTTCGTTTGTACCTTCAAAAATACGGTTAATACGAGAGTCGCGGTAAATGCGTTCAACTTCGTACTCCGCCATAAAGCCATAACCACCGTGTAATTGAACCGCTTCATCCGCTACGAAATCCAATGTTTCAGAACCGAATACTTTTGCGATTGAGCACTCAATAGCATATTCAGCGATTGCTGCTGCGATTGATTTGCCGTCTTTTTGCTCTTCATCAGATAACTGGCTTAAACGGTCTTCGAAGTAACCAACTGTACGATAGTTTAAAGATTCAGATGCATAAATGTGAGAAGCCATTGATGCGATCTTTTCTTTCGTTAAATTGAAGTCCGATAATTTTGTTTTGAATTGTTGACGTTGGTTTGTGTAAGCAACTGCTAATTCAAATGCACGTTTTGATGCACCTACAGTACCTACCCCTAATTTATAACGTCCGATATTTAAAATGTTGAACGCGATAATATGACCGCGTCCTACTTCACCTAGTAAGTTTTCTACAGGCACTTCTGCATCTTCTAAAATTAATGTACGAGTTGAAGATGATTTAATCCCCATTTTCTTCTCTTCCGGACCTACAGAAACACCTGGGAATGAACGCTCAACAATGAATGCAGTGAATTTATCGCCATCGATTTTTGCGTATACAACGAATACATCTGCAAAGCCTGCATTTGTAATCCATTGTTTTTCGCCATTTAATACATAGTGTGTGCCTGCTTCATTTAACTTAGCCGTTGTTTTAGCGCCTAATGCATCCGAACCTGAACCTGGCTCTGTTAATGCGTATGCCGCGATTAATGCGCCTGAAGCTAACTTCGGTAAGTACTTCGTTTTTTGCTCATGGTTACCGAATAATACGATTGGTAATGAACCGATCCCTACATGGGCACCGTGAGTGATTGAGAAACCGCCAGCCGGTGACATTTTTTCTGCGATTAATGCAGAAGAAATTTTGTCTAAGCCTAAGCCTTCGTATTCTTCAGGCACGTCAGCTGCTAGTAAACCTAAATCTCCCGCTGTTTTTAATAGACGTACAGAGTGATCAAACTCATGGTGCTCCAAGTTTTCAACTACCGGTAATACTTCGTTCGTTACATATTCCTGTGTTGTCTGAGCAATCATTTTTTGCTCATCTGTGAAATCTTCCGGTGTAATTACGCGGTTAATATCCACGTCCTCGATTAAAAAGCCGCCACCTTTAATAATGCTGTTTGTTGTTTGTGCCATTATAAATTCCTCCCTAGTTTCCTTTGTGATTGTTTATTTCCCCAGACAATTAAAGAACTTCAAATACCCCTGCTGCGCCCATTCCGCCGCCGATACACATTGTTACAACACCGTATTTACCGCCGCGGCGTTTTAATTCATTGATTAGCTTCACTGTAAGGATCGCACCTGTTGCACCTAGTGGATGACCTAATGCGATAGCCCCTCCGTTAACATTCACTTTCTCCATATCAATACCTAGCTCACGAACTACTTGAATTGACTGTGATGCGAATGCTTCGTTAATCTCCCATAGGTCTACCTGATCTTGTGTAATCCCTGCAATTTCAAGTGCTTTCGGTACTGCTACGATTGGACCGATACCCATTACTTCCGGTGGAACTCCGCCGACAGCAAATCCTAGGAATTTCGCCAGTGGCTGCATTCCTTGTTTCTCTGCTTCTTCACGGTCCATTACAAGTACTGCTGCTGCACCGTCAGAAGTTTGAGAAGCATTTCCTGCTGTTACCGAACCTTTTACATTGAATGCTGGACGTAATTTTGCCAACGTTTCTACCGATGTACCTGGACGAACCCCTTCATCTGTATCAAAGATCGTAACTTTTTCTTTTAACTGGTTGTTTTCATCGACATAATATTCCGTTACTTCAACCGGAACGATTTCGTCTTTGAATTTACCTTCTTTAATCGCTTTTTCAGCTAATTCGTGTGAACGTACTGCAAAAGCATCCTGTTCTTCGCGTGTTACATTGTAGCGATTCGCTACCTCTTCAGCTGTGTGACCCATACCGATATAGTATTGTGGTGCCTCTTCAGCAATTTTCGGGTTTAGACGAACTGTATTACCAGTCATCGGTATCATACTCATCGATTCTGTACCACCTGCAACGATTGCTTTTGCATGGCCAAGCATAATGCGCTCTGCTGCATAGGCAATTGTTTGCAGCCCTGATGAACAGAAACGGTTCACTGTTAATGCCGGTGTTTCATCCGGTAACCCTGCCAATGCCCCAACTAAGCGGGCAACATTCATCCCTTGTTCTGCTTCTGGCATTGCACACCCCATAATTAAATCATCAACCGGACCTTCATAGCCCGCGCGTTTTAATGCTTCTTTTACTACTACTGCACCAAAATCATCTGGGCGAGTGTTCGCAAGTGACCCTTTTTTCGCACGTCCGATTGGTGTTCGTGCTCCTGCAACGATAACGGCTTCACGCATAATGATGTTTCCCCCTTGTGATTAGCCGGCAAGTAAACTCGTAAGCTAGTTGCCGGCAAAATATTTCAACTGATTCAACGATTTAAGATAAAGTCTGTCGCTTTTCGCGGCAATGACTTCTATTAGTTACGTAAAGGCTTTCCTTTTACAAGCATGTGCTGCATACGCATTTGTGACTTTTGGTCTGCAACCAGTTCCAGGAATGCTTGTTTTTCCAGGTTTAATAAGTACTCTTCTGACACTTCTGTTCCGTATGGTACTTTACCGCCAGCGATTACATATGCAAGTTTCTTCGCGATTTTCAAGTCATGCTCTGTAATATAGCCTGAATCAAACATTCCTTGTGCACCTAACAGCAATGTTGCATAACCTGGTGCGCCTACTACTTTCACCGGCTTTTTCACCGGTGCTGTATAGCCTGCTTCTGCAAGTGCAAGTGCTGCCTGTTTTGCATCATAGATTAAATGATCCGGATTTACTGAAATACCGTCCGCAAAGTCCAGGAAGTTATTTTCACGTGCTTCTTCACCAGAAGTCGAAACTTTCGCCATTGCAATCGTTTCGAATACTTTGTTCGCGATTTGCTGGTAGTCTACATCTACGCCATTTGGCAAGCCTTTAATGAACTTTTGGTAAAGACCTAAGTTACCGCCGCCTCCTGGGATTAAGCCGACACCAACTTCTACAAGACCCATATATGTTTCAGCCGATGCTTGAATATGTGCAGCAGGCAAACATACTTCCGCTCCGCCGCCTAGCGCCATTTGGAATGGTGCCGCAACAACCGGTTTTGTAGAGTACTTAATACGGCGCATTGCCTGCTGGAATGACTTAATAACAAAGTCCAGCTCGAAAATATTATCATCTTGCGCTTCCATTAAAATCATGGCAAGGTTGGCACCGACACAGAAGTTTTTGCCCTGGTTCCCGATTACGAGACCTTTAAAGTTTTTCTCCACTTCATCAATCGCATAGTTGATCATCTGAACAATGTCTAAACCGATTGCATTTGATTTTGAGTGGAATTCCAGTAATGCGATTCCGTCACCTAAATCGATTAGGCTTGCACCTGAATTCGATTTGATCACACCATATTTCTTCTTGTAGCGTCTTAAGTCGATCGCTTTTTCATTTACAGGCACTTTTACATATTCGGAACCGTTGTAGTAAGCTAGATCGCCATCGATTTCTGAGTAGAATGTTTTCAGGCCTTTTTCTAAAAAGCCAGTAACGAATTCAGGAATTTCACGGCCTTCTTCTTTCATTTTAGCGACTGATTTTTCTACGCCGATTGCATCCCACATTTCGAATGGACCTTGAGCCCAGCCGAAGCCCCATTTCATCGCATTGTCAATTGCAACGATGTCATCAGCAATTTCACCTACTAATTTTCCTGAGTAAATTAATGTCGGTGCAAATGAATTCCATAATAGTTCCCCAGCTCGGTCATTTGCATAAATTAAAACTTTTAATTTACCACCTGGACCTTTTGCTTGTTTTGCCATTTCTAGTGACGGAGCAACTAGTTTAGTAGTCGGTTCATATTCAAATGTCGATAAATTCAGTTGCAGAATTTCTTTCCCGGCTTTTTTGAAGAAACCTTGGCCCGATTTCGCGCCGATCCAGCCATTTGAGATCATTTTCTTTAAAATAGGCGATTCTTCAAATACTGCCTGTTCTTCACCCGTTGTCTGGTCATATACATTTGTTGCAACATGTGCGAAAGTATCTAGACCAACAACATCCAATGTGCGGAATGTCGCAGATTTCGGACGACCGATTAGTGGTCCTGTTACCGAATCAACTTCACCTACTGTATAGTTACGTGCAATCATTTCGTTCATTGTCACGATTAAACCGTATGTTCCGATTCGATTTGCGATAAAGTTCGGTGTGTCTTTCGCGATCACAACACCTTTACCTAACACATCCTCACCGAATGTTTGCATAAAGCTTACAACTTCCGGTTTTGTCGTATTAGCCGGAATGATTTCCAGTAACTTTAAATAGCGTGGCGGGTTGAAGAAATGTGTCCCAAGGAAATGCGCCTGGAAATCTTCTGAACGACCTTCCGCCATTGCGTTAATGCTAACCCCTGATGTATTTGATGAAATGATTGTGCCTGGTTTACGTACCGCATCAATCTTTTCAAATAAACCTTTTTTAATATCTAATCTTTCTACAATTACTTCAATAATCCAGTCCACATCTTTCAGCTTTTCTAAATCATCGTCAAAGTTACCTGGTGTAATTAATGCTAGATTTTTTTTCGATGAAAGTGGTGCTGGTTTTTGCTTTAGTAATTTTTGCATTGCCGAAACTGCAAAACGATTTTTTACAGGTTTTGAATCAAGTGCTAACCCCTTAGCTTCTTCTTCCTTTGTTAATTCGCCCGGAGCGATGTCCAATAACAATGTAGGAATCCCGATATTCGCCAAATGTGCTGCAATCCCTGAACCCATTACCCCTGAACCTAAAACCGCTACTTTTTCAATTTTGTAAGACACGAGCACTTCCCCCTTCTCCCTTGAATGAACAGTCATTCATTTTGAAATCAAAAAAAAACTTCAAACAGCTTTTCTGTTCTTAGTGTAGATTATTTTGACAATTTACGCAATAATTTTCTCGCAATTTTAAATAAATTTATTATTCTTATATTTTTATTGCCAGAAGGTACATAGATTAAGCTAAATTACTTTTCGTAAGCTGCTCTAATCGTGTACAATGGGCATAAGGAGCGTGATTAATATGCAAGAAATTACAACAATTGAACAATTCACAGAACTAACAAGCACTGAAAAACCAGTAATCGTAAAATTCTTCGCTGGCTGGTGCCCGGACTGCACACGTATGGATATGTTTATCGATCCAATTATTGAAGAGTACAATCAATATGACTGGTACTCCATTAACCGTGATAACTTCCCGGATTTAGCGGAAAAATATCAAGTAATGGGTATTCCATCATTACTAATCTTCAAAAATGGTGAGAAATTAGCACACTTACATAGTGCTAATGCAAAATCACCTGCACAAGTGGAAGAATTTTTAAACGCACAAGCATAATATGTAGTTACGACTAAATCCAAAAGTTTACCGCTTTTGGATTTATTTTGTTTATTTTTCTAAGTTAAAGCGCTAGTCATAATGGGGTTTTTTAATTACAATGGATTACGTGAAATTTTATTGTAAGAAAGGAAAATTTATGACTTCAGATCAACGAAAAAAGCTCGCTTTACTTATGCTTAACATGTTTATTGCTGTTGGGAGTTTCGGGATTATCATTCCAATTATCCCTGCCTATTTAAAAGAAATTGGGCAAGGTGGAACAGCTGCTGGATTAATCATTGCGATTTTTGCATTCGCACAATTTTTAGTATCACCTATCGGAGGGAAATGGACGGATAAGTATGGTCGTCGCCCGCTCATTAATATCGGACTGCTTACGCTGGCTATTTCGATGTTTCTTTTCTACTTTGCTGATTCCATATGGCTGCTTTACTTATCACGTGCTATCGGCGGAATCGGCTGTGCATTCCTGATTCCTGCGATTTTCGCATATGTAGCAGATATTACAACAATGGAACAGCGTGCAAAAGGAAATAGTTTTATTTCAGCCTCGATGTCACTTGGTATTGTAATCGGACCAGGTATCGGAGGTTTTTTAGCGGATTTCGGACTTAAAACACCGCTTCTTGTTTCGGCGGTAGTCGGGCTTCTTGCGTTTATCGTTTCATACTTTACATTGGCGGAGAGCCAGGAAGAGAAAGTAGAAATTCCACAAGACGCAAATTCATCAATGGTGAAAGATATTATTTTATCTGTTAAAAAGCCATTCTTTATTCCATTGATAATTACACTGATCATGAGTTTCGGTTTAATGGCTTATGAAACTGTTCTTGGACTTTATGTAGATGATAAATTTGGTGCAACACCACAGGAAATTGCCTTTATGGTAACATCAACAGGATTAGTCGGTGTTATTATGCAATTGTTTGTAGTTGACCGTCTCGTAAAAGCCATCGGAGAAGTAAATGTATTAAAATTATTTTTAGTCGTTACCGCTTCCGGCTTCTTCCTGTCGATTATCGCAGGAAGCTATACGATGTTCTTTGCGATTTCGTTATTAATATTCCTTGCAACTTCCATTTTGCGTCCTGTACTAACAACATTAATTTCAAAAATGGCCGGGAATGAACAAGGATTTGCAATGGGCATGAACAATGCCTATATGAGCATCGGCAATATTATGGGCCCTCTTCTTGCAGGCGCATTATATGACATCGATATCCTATACCCGTTTATCGCAGGTTTAATCATATTAATTTTTACAATCATGCTTACTTTTATGTGGAAAGGTATTAAGATTCAAAAAGCTGCATTAAAAGGAGGCCATTAATCGTGAAAATGATTGTATTCCGGGCCACTGGTGGCGTGGGACAGCATTTTGTTGAAATGGCTGTTAAGGCTGGTCATACAGTTACCGCTTTGTACGTATACCTGAAAAATTAAAAACCGATTATAAAGAAGCAGTCGATACAGTTCCAAAAGGTTCAAGCTCGATTCCAAGAGCAAGCGTGGCTCATTTTATGGTAAAAGCATTGGATGATGCCCAATATGAAAACAAATCAGTTGGCTTATGCAGCTAAACTTAACAGACGAAAACTATCCCAAAAGCTTGAGGTAGTTTTCGTTTTTTATTTGGCATTGTTATGACTTACTATTCCGTATAATCATCTAAATTAACAGGAACGGTATATTCGATTCCTTTTTCATCTTTCAAAATGCGCGGTGCAGTTCGGGTTAATGTCCAGCTAAAGCCATTATCACCCGTGATGAAATATTGATTGTCTTTAGTTTCTATTTGAATATTTGTGTATGTTTCCTCGATCAACTCCCCAGAAAGCGATTTACCTCGATAATGGATCGTATTATCATTAAAAATATAAATTAGCTGGTCATTATAGCGATGGGCAATTGACATATCATTAAAATGTTCTGGCCTCGCTTCAAGTAAGCCAATTTTACGCTGATCTGTATAAATCCTCTTCTCAGTAAATGAATAGTATGTCGATAATTGTTTCAAGTCATCGCTATATTCGACAAGTAGGTATGGTCCTATATCTTCTGTATGATAAAATTCCGAGGGATGTACAAGGTTAGCCTGTTCAAAAATATTTGCATACATCAGTTGCCCTTCTTCAATTGTTATTACTTTCGGCTCTTCTCCACCAAATATTAAAATCGGTTCTTCATGGAAATCTGTCGCATACGTTGTCACACCTTGATATCTAATCTGACCTGTGACAATTTGATAATCCCCAGCTTTATTTCTGTAAATATACGTTGTGTCATTTGCCTCAGTATCTAAAATGAAAAACTGATCACTAGTACCCGTAATTACCACTGTCGGTTGATCACTTGCAACATTTAAGTCGAGACGTTTTCCTTCCGGTGTTTCAAATACTCGCCAATTCCCCTCATCCGTTGGGATTTGATACAATATATGGTCATTCACCGGTTGAATTTCTGCTCCATTTATATCCAACTCTAAATTCTCTAAAACCGGAGCATATGGTGCTTCTTTATATTCCAGCAAGAACTCTTTTGGCAGTTCTATATTTTCAGTGTAAAGCACCATCGATTGCGTAATGTCCAATTTAATCATTTCGGATTCCTTATTAATGACGAGCTTATCTAAATATTCGATATCATTCGCTTGTAGCTTTAAAAAAAGGGTAATTGATTTTTCAGTATCAATTGTTTTAATCACTTCAACAGGTTTATTGAATTCAATTATAGAATAACGTGCATAAGCCTGTTCACTGTCAACCGAGGATAACTTTGCTAATGCTTTTTTATCTTCCTGAATAATCGCTTCGTAAAAATCAGCAACTAACTGTTGATGATTCTCCTCCAAGTATGAAGATTCTATTTCAACAGCCTGTAAAGTTTGATTCGGAGTAAAATACAACACGACACCAACCGCAAGCATTAACAGAACAACTATGGCCGGCTGCAAAAATGGCAGCGGTTTTTTACGTTGCTTTTTTTGCATTACTTTTTGTACAAATGCCTCCTCCATAAGCGGTTGTCTGCCGATTGTTTCATCAATTGCTTGCTTCACTTGAGAATTTGTCATGCCATTCACCACCTTTTAATTGTTCTCTTAACTTTTCACGTCCACGCCTAAGCCTGGTTTTCACGGTATTATCAGAAATCGATAGCAAGTGTGCAATATCATCGATTTTCAGTTCTTTATAATAATAGAGAATTATAATTTCACGGTATTTAACCGGTAGCTCAAGTACCATATTTCCCAGTAATTGATTTTCGCTTCGTTCAAGCACACGCTGTTCTGCAGATTTGGTGCCTTTAAAAATTTTCTGAATTTTATTTGTTAAAATGGTATTTTTGTAGCTCCAGCTGCGTAAATAATCATAACTACGATTGATCGTCATTCGATATAAATACGTTCGGTAACTCGCATCGCCACGAAATTGCCCTCGCTGCTCATAAGCTTTTAACAGCACGTCCTGTACAATATCTTCTGCCATTTCTTTGTTTTTCACATATGTATAGGAAAGTCGAAGCAATTCTTCGCCATGTGTTCTTATAAACACTTCAAGCTCCATTTTCTTCCCCCCTTTGTTTTCATTGCTAACCGTTAGACGGAGCTGTTTTATTTTTAGTTTCAACTTTTAATGATTAAATTTTATAAATTTGGGTATTAAACTACTTTATAACACTTTGGAGGTTTTGAGTATGCGAGTATTATTAAATGTAAATGGCAGGTCACAATATAGTTCGGACATTCGGCCTGAATATCAAAACTCGGCATGCGGCCCTACGACTGCACATGTTATTTTGAATTACTTATGCGAAGATGAAACAATCCGCACAAAAGATGTAAATGAACTTTATCAATTTTTAGGCGGCACAAAAATCGGACTTTTTAAATGGCGGATGATCAGAAACTTGCGTCGATTACTCGGAGAAGACTGGTGTATCGAGGAATGTACATTAACTCAGGCGATTGAGCAATTACGCTTAGGAAATCCGGTTGCGATGAAGTTTGATGTGTATTTTACCGGGCAGTTTCTGAAAAGTTATACCCCTCTCTATAAATACCACTGGGTACCACTGATTGGTTATGAAATAATAGACGATGAACTATACTTAACGATTCACGATAATGGCGGCCGCAATCGTGACAGTCAAATCCGAACTTTTAAATATGATGACAACCGAAAAATATTAAGCTTTGTTAAAATTGAAAAGGAACAGCATTAGCTTTTGGCTATTGTTTTTGAGCAATCAAAAAGAAGAGGCGGTAGTCAGATACCTGCCTCTTCCTTAACTTATTTATAAATCGAGCGTGCGTGTTTTGCGATTAAGCGATAGCCATGCTGTTCAATATGATCAAACAGCTCCGGTGCATATGGAGATAAAGCTAATTGATCCAGTTCCACGTCAATCGGTACATCACAATGGATTGTTGCCAGTTGATGCGATAAGCGTAACATCGCTTCGTTTTCACTAATTTTAATACGCTGACCCGGTTTTAATGTTGGCAACGCTTCTAAAACGCCATCGATGGAACCATGATTTTGAATTAGCTGTAACGCTGTTTTCGGTCCAATTCCTTTTACCCCCGGGTACCCGTCGCTCGTGTCTCCCATAAACGCTTTAACTTCCGCGAATTGTTTTGGCGCAATGCCATATTCCTCTACAAATCGGCTTTCCGTATACATATCGTATTCTGTATAGCCTTTTTTCGTTAAGGCAATTGTTGTGGAAGGGTTTAGTAATTGCAGTAAATCTTTATCACCGCTAATGACAGTAATTTGTGCTTCGTCTTTCCACTTCTCGACCATTGAGCCGATCAAGTCATCCGCTTCTAGACCTTGTGTACCAAAATTCTGCCACCCGATCATTTCCGATACTCTTTTCGCCATATCAAATTGCGGCAGCATCTCTTCCGGTGGTGCAGGTCGATTCGCTTTATAGCCATCGTACAGGTCATTACGGAATGTCACTGCGCCCATATCCCAGCATACCGCCAAATGTGTCGGCCGCATCAGATTCTGTGCTGTCAATACATGACGGGCAAAGCCTTGAACACCATTTGATGGTGTCCCGTCATCTAAACGTATAAATTGATTCATTGCAGCAGACGCAAAAAATGAACGAAATAATAGCGCCATACCATCAACTATTAATAAATGTGGTTTTGTCATAATAAATCTCCTCTTTCTACTAAACACTTATTATAACAAAAGCACCGGTAGAATGTAGCTGTAAATACTTACCCATTCGGTTTCAAGTAGTCGATAATACGATTCACGTCTTTGCTGAAAATACGATCTTCCGTCACTGCAGGTGCTATGTTGCGAATGTCTTTCCACTTCTCATAAAGTTTTGGCGACATGTTCTCTACACCCCGGTATTCTACTGCCTGTGCTGCACAAAATGCCTCGATTGCCAGTACATTTCTTACATTTTCAATAATCATGCGCGCATGGCGAGATCCCGTAGTACCCATCGATACATGGTCTTCTTGATTTGCAGAAGATGGAATGGAGTCAACCGATGCAGGATGTGCCAATGTTTTATTTTCCGATACTAAACTTGCTGCGCTATACTGCAAAATCATCGCGCCTGATTCAAGTCCTGGATTCGCACTTAAAAATGCTGGCAATCCCTCATTTAACTGCGGATTTACTAATCGTTCAATCCGGCGCTCTGATACATTGGCCAACTCCGCCATGCCGATTTTCAGAAAGTCCATCGCAAATGCAATCGGCTGCCCATGGAAGTTTCCTCCTGAAATGACTAAACCGCCATCATCAAAAATAAGCGGATTATCTGTTGCTGCATTTATTTCGATTTCGAGCTTTTCTTTAACGTAATTCAATACTTGCCAGCTCGCCCCGTGGATTTGCGGGATGCAGCGAAGCGAATACGGATCCTGCACACGCTTTTCCCCTTGATGAGTAATAAGTTTGCTGTCCTTTAACCAATCACGCATACGCTCTGCCACAGCCATTTGTTCTTGCATGCCGCGCGCTTCATGAACAGCTGGATGGAAAGCATCGATTATCCCGTATAAACTTTCCATCGTCATTGAAGCAATCCATTCACTTGCATAAGCCAGTTTCTCGGCTTCCAAATAATTGACTACGCCTTGTGCAGTCATTGCCTGGGTTCCATTGATTAACGCAAGACCTTCTTTTGCCTGCAGTTCAATTTTCGGCAGTCCCAGCTGTTCAAATATTTCATGTGACGGATGTTTACCACCATTTACAAATACTTCCCCGTCCCCAATGACCGCTAAAACTAAATGAGAAAGTGGTGCTAAATCTCCGGATGCTCCGAGTGAACCTTGCTGTGGAATTACAGGAATTATGTCTTCATTAATCATCCATAACAGCCGCTCCAGCACTTCCAAGCGGATACCTGATAACCCTTTTAATAATGCATTTAATCTAAGCACCATCATCGCTTTTGCAACGTGTTCCGAAAAAGGCTCCCCAAAACCGCATGCATGCGAACGAATTAAATTAACTTGCAGCTTGCTTACTTCATGCTCTGCAATTTTCACATCGCTGAACTTTCCAAACCCTGTATTAATCCCGTATACGGTTTTATCCTGCTGAACAATCCTTTCCACTGCGTCACGGCTTTTAACAACACGTACTTTAGCTTCTTCCGCTATCTCTATTTTTTCCCCATTATATAAAATACGCCCCAATTGTTCGATCGATAAATTTTGACCGTTTAACTGAATCATTTACAGCACCCCTTTTAACTATTCTTATCTCTCAAATTTATTATTGTTTAAATAGCAGTTAATTGCTACTAAAATTTCACGATTAAAATCATACTTGAGTTGAAAAAGCTTATTTTAAAGGCTTTGTACGTTTTATTTCTAAAAAGTTGTTCACCTGCTAATACATTAATCTTCTAGCGATTTAGTATTTTATTATAGTAAAGTGCTAAAGCGAAAAAGGACAAAAAAATAGAGATCCCGTAATAGGATCTCTATTTTGTACGCTTCATATCTCGGATTGCTTGAATCGATAATCGTACGAGCAAGATCGCACATAAAAACAAACCTAAATAAGCAGCCGTATTTAAATAAATTGCATAAGCATTATGAATAAATTGAGAGATTGCTAGTAATGCAACCGATATAATTCCAAATGTAATTCCAACCATCAGCAAAACTAACCTTGAAAACAGCTGTGTTACAAACATGGAATTCGCTTTATCCGAAAAAATATCATGATGCAAAATGATTTTACCGCTCTCCACTTTTCTGAATAACTGATCTAGACGTCGCGGTATTTTCCGTAGATTCGGCAACATCAGTGCCAGTTCTTCTTCGATTAAGTCTTTCGTCTCTACCGGATGTTTGAACGGTTTCAGGAAGCTTGATTTCAAATAATCATTGGAGAAGTCTTTTACTTCACTGAAAATCCTGAATCTTGGGCAAATAATAGACAATGTACCGTCTAATGTTACAATGGCACGTAATGCCACGTTGACGGACGGATAGAAATGAAGTCCAAATTCACGCACAACAGAGAAAATGGAGTACATTAGCTCATCAGTCGGAATCGTAGACACATAGTTGATTTTCAGCAGAATCTGGCTAATTGCCTGCTCCATTTCGTGCCGATTGATCTGCTCGGCATTTTCTACAAGCTGGGCAATCCCATCAACAACAAGCGCTGCATCGTTTTGATGAATTCCGACAAGGAAGTACTTTAACCCTTCCTGCTGCAATTCAGCTAAACGGCCGACAGCTCCATAATCGAGAATCGCGACACGTCCGGTTGTTTCCTCAATATAAATATTCCCCGGATGCGGGTCAGCATGGAAAATCCCAGAAACAAGCGTTTGTTCCAAAAACGAATACAATAATGTTTTTGCAAACTGATGACGGTCAATGCCTAAATCTGTAAATAGTTCATTCGCTACTGTAACGGACTTCCCTTTTATATATTCCATTACCACAACATTGGAATTACTGCATTCTCGGTATACTTTCGGTACTTTTACATCAATACTGCCACGTTCTACAATTTTGGCAACCTGCTCCATATTACGAGCCTCGATATTAAAATCAATCTCTTCCTTCAATGCCATACTGAAGCCTTTCGCCAAATCGTAAAAACCTAAGTTTTCAGCCCATTGCGATTTACTCGTAATCCATCTAGCAAACTCCATTAAAATCGATAGATCATCCTGCATTATATTTTTCACGTCAGGTCGTAAAAACTTCACAACGACAGGTTCGTCTGTTTCCTTTAACACCGCTTTATGTACTTGACCGATTGAAGCGGAAGCTAATGGTGTTTTACTTATATAGGAAAAGATTTGATCCGCACCCGCATTAAAGTTTTCAGCAATTATTTGGTCAACTTGCTGTTCGGAAAGGGGCTTTACATGTTGCTGAAGCTTTTCAAGTTCATCAATAAAAATCGGGGACAAGAGCTCTTTACGTGTTGATAGTACTTGTCCAAATTTAATAAATACCCCGCCGCACTGCTCAAGTGTATCCCTTAATGCTTTTGCGAGTTCACGTTCATCATCGCGGGCACGGGCATATTTCATCGTTCGTGTGACTCCGTTTGTTACAGCAATTCCCACTACTTCACGTAAACGTTTTTGACGCTTCCAATACGTAATAAGTGTTTTAAAATAAGAACGCCTGCCGACAGGTGTGCCGTTTTCATTCAATTCTATCGAATCAAACAGCTCAAAAAACAGATAAAGCAGCATCGAAATGAGAAGCATACAACCAAGCCAGATAATAGTTGTAATGTTGACGACATTTGAAACAATTCCTTGGTCATAATAGTCTGATCCACGCAAATATGTATACCAGAAAACAAAGGTCGTTAAGGAAACACTAATTAGCACGGATAATAATCTTTTCATCAGACTTATTTGTGATCCGATTAAACGGCCGCTAATAAAGAATATTAGCGCGGATGCAATGAGCAGTTGAATTATCGCTGAAATGAAATCCATTCAAATCGCCCCTTTAGGTCAAAGTTAAATGTGTATGCACTTCTACATTCCCTTTTAACGCTTTACTAATCATACAAGTTTCCTCTGCCTTATATGCATAGCGCTCCGCTATACGACGGGCACGTTCATCTTCTTTATTCTGCAGGTCAATGTCGACATAATGGTGGATCGCTTTGTATGTAAAAACACCGTTTGTAACATCAACAAGGCCTTCTGACTTCAAATTCAGCTTTGCGTCAATTTGACTTCGCTCAAGCATTGCCGCTAGTGTAATTAAATAACAGGTAGCCGCGGCACCGAGAAGCATTTCATCCGGATTTGTCCCAATACCAGGTCCATCCATTTCAGGCGGAATCGAAATTTGTGTGTGCAATCGTTCGGTTTTCAAATCTCCAACCGCATTTCGCCCCCCTGGCCAGTCAATCTTTAACGTAAATGTATGTATCGTCATAAATATCACTCTTTTCAATTTTCTTTAACTATAACATTTTGGTCTAAGATTTTCAGAATATGAAAACAGCCGACTAACAGAAAGTTTCTGTTAATCGGCTGATGTTTACCATATGTTTTGTTTATATTTTTTATAGTAGTTGACCTGACGAATAAACATGTAGATTTTGCGTTTCAAGTGCTTGTCCTGTTTGTAGAACAACGGATTTACAAGTTTCTTTTCCTTGATCAGACGTCGAATATCCTTTTTCACCGTTTCATCGTAAACGAATTTTTTCAATACAATTTTCGGAACGACTGAAAACAGGACATCTCCTTTTAAATACGAGCAAGGTTTTGGAATATCGTAAATCAGATCTTCCACAAAGTTGCGCGCCAAATTATGACCCATAGCGTTAATATAATAACTTGAACGACCTTGACGGATATTTACTTCGAATACTTTAAACTTCCCGTCACGCTCATCGTATTTCAAATCAAAGTTACCGTAGCCGCGATAGCCGACCGCTTCTAAAAAGCCGCGCATTTTCGTCATCACTTCTTCGTTGTAGCGAGTTATAAGCGCTGTGTAATTGCCGATCGCCGTTTTCGTATGTTCCTGAAGGACAACTTGTGCAAACGATACAAGCTGTGTTTCTCCTTTTGAATTGACATAGACAACCGAATCCCACATTGCTGTATCATCACCGGGAATATAATCCTGAATAATGAGCTCTTCCTGATAGCCGCTATTTTTAATCATATCGATTACTTTTTGAACTTCTTCTTTGCTTTCCACTTTGAAAACTTTCGCCTGGCCTTCAAATGGATGACGGCTATATTCGATCCCGTTACTCGGTTTAATAATAACCGGATACATCATCTCAGTTTCAAATGCACCATCTGTTTTGCAATCATAAAATACAGTCGTTGGAATATCGATTCCGTATTGTTCGCACAGCTTATAGAAATTGGATTTAATCTGCAAGTCATTCATTAAATTCTCATCGATATAGTTGAACACGAAATAATCTCTTAGGATCGCGCGGTTTTCAATAATTAAACGGACGTATAAATCGTTTGTGCCGATTAAAATCAGCTTTTCCGCTTCATTTTCATATTTCTTCGCTACGCTAATTAATATTTTGGCGAACTGATCCGGTTCACCAAGTTTTTTGTCATACTCAATCGCACGTGGAATATTGCTTAAGTTCGTAAAAGGCAAAACACCTTTTCCTACTAGAATCGGACGGATTTTATATTCTTCATGGAAAGAAATCGCCATGTTATATGCATTAATATCAGTACCGACAATAATCGGTAAAAATGGTTGTCGAGTCATTACTATACTTCCTCTCAATCTGTTCAACGGTCTTTATATTTGATTTATCACTTATTTATCATACAATACTCTATCGATTTATGCTGTATTTTGTAAACGGTTTTTATTATTTCCCGAATATTTTAATGAAACTTCTCCTCGTTTAAAACGTACGTATTAAGTAAGAGGTGATCGGGATGAATGCTCAATTACAATTATTTTTTACAAACATTGATAAAATCGTTTTATATTTTGGGGCAGATGCAAAATATTTTTATATTGACCTCGCATTGAAGCTGACTGTCCGCAATATTGTATTCAACTATGAAGATTATGAAAAAGTTCGTCAGCAAATCAAAAACAATACAAAATGGTATAACTTTGCTCGGGTTAATACTCAAATTATTAATACATACTTTGTTCATTATGCAAAGGAACCTGAAAAAATCGGTGAGACTTTAAATCTCCACAAATTGCTGACAAAGCAGTTTACCCGCCATGATGACAGCTATATTGCAGCTGCCTATTTAAAATCGGAAGACCATATCGAACGAATCAATCTGTTAATTAAGGATTTAATGAACAAACAAAGCGTAAAATATGCGCCATTAAAACTTTCCACTAGTGCGATGCTTGCCGGACGGGCGGAAGACACAAAAGTACTGGCAAATAGTGTGGAACAGTATTATCAGGCACTTGTGTCAATCGGCTATGCAAGAACAAAAGACACGACAAATACAGCTGTCATTTTAACAATCGGAACAGGGAACTTTCATAACGAAACCTTTGCCCGGTTAAAAGAGCTGACAACGTTTATTAAAAAGACAGAAAAAAAGCTGAAGCCGCATCATTACAATACGATTGCCCTGCTCTCGCTCGCCAAATTTGAAGTTCACCAGTTCCCGGCACTCCATGATATGCATGAAGAAATTTGCCGCTTTTTAAAGTTAGATCGTAAGCAGTTTAACTCGCTGCTTGTCGCCACTCAAATTTACACATCGACTGAAGCAATCGGTGACTTACCCTCATATGATGTAGATTTCTCCACAATTATTTTCTCTGCTGCAGAGCATTCAAATACAGGACATTTTGATAGCGACATTACTGCAGGCGGTGCTGATTGAATCATAAAAAAACTGTGCTGAACCGGAATCGATTCCGTTCAGCACAGTTTTTAGTTTTGATTACGTTCTTTTGCATATTCAGCTGCTGCTGTAAATACGATATCTGTCGAAGAATTCAATGCTGTTTCACAAGAATCCTGAATTACACCGATGATGAAACCAATTGCCACGACTTGCATCGCAATATCATCTGAAATTCCGAATAAACTACACGCTAACGGAATCAGTAACAGTGAGCCGCCTGCAACCCCAGATGCACCTGCAGCTGATACTGCAGCCAACACCATTAAAATTACCGCAGTAAGGAAATCAACTTCAACTCCCACTGTATGAGCAGTAGCCATCGTCAGCACAGAAATTGTAATTGCTGCCCCTCCCATATTAATATTGGCACCAAGTGGAATTGAAACAGCATATGTATCCTTATCCAACTTCAATTTTTCCGCCAACGCCATATTTACCGGGATGTTCGCCGCAGAACTACGTGTGAAGAATGCTGTAATTCCACTTTCTTTGATCGATGTAAAGATAAGCGGATACGGATTTCTGCGTGCTACTGCAAATACAATAAGCGGATTGACAACAAGTGCCACAAAAAACATTGTTCCTACTAGAATCAGGATTAATCGTAAATACTCACCTAACGCAGAAATACCTGTTGTGGAAACCGTCTCGAATACAATCCCTAAAATACCGAATGGCGCTAAGCTAATGATCCATTGCACTACTTTTGTAATGGCATCCGACAAGTTGGCAATAACGCTTTTAGTCGTATTATTAGCAGCCTTTAGAGCAACCCCCAAAACGACTGCCCAAGCTAAAATACCAAGATAATTTGCATTCATAATTGCACTTACCGGGTTTGTCACAATATTGAATAATAATGTTTCAAACACTTCAAAAATTCCACTTGGCGGCGTCAAATCCTCCGCACCGGTTTTTAATGTTAAAGTTGTCGGGAAAATATAGCTGACCATAACAGCTACAAATCCTGCCGCTAATGTCGCAACACCATATAAAGCAAGAATCATCTTCATATTTGTTGCTTTGCCGCCAACATGTGAAGCAATCGCATTAATAACAAGTACAAACACTAAAACAGGTGCAACTGCTTTTAAAGCTGAAACGAATAGAGCCCCTAGAATGGTAATACCACTTACTGTGTCAGGAACCGTTAGTGCTAAAATAACGCCAATAATTATACCAACAATAATACGGTTTACTAAGTTGATGCTGTTCCATTTTTCGAACAATCTTTTCATAATTTCCCCCGCTATTCTAAGATGTTACATTGCTTCTGGATGTTTGAGACGAGTAAGTGAATGAAATTTTATACACTACAATCTTTCTCCTGCTGAAGCTTCATTTTTATATAACACTTCTAGATTTAATTATTTACTATAGAATAATCATACAATGTGCGACTAAACAATACAACTGTATTTTTCCACAGTACAATTTTACCAAGCCGCTTTATTCTACTGCCGAATTTTTTCGGATTATTTTATAAAATATCGAAGCTAATACTTGCTGGAATAACATCCCGAAAACGACCGGCATTGCTACTTTTGACGGGAAATATGTAGTAGCGATAACGACCCCTACCGCAATATTCCGCATTCCCCCATTAAAGACAAATGTCGCCTGATCGGCCTCTGATTTCCAAAACAGTCGGCCAAGCACAAGGGATAGTATATAGCCGGAAACTGCTAAAAATAAGACAACCGCAATTACTTTTGCAAGCTCCCAGTCTATCGTTTTTACATAGGGTGCAATTGCACTACTATTAATCATAATAATTGCGAACAAACAGAGCTTCGAGATTAAAGACATTGGTTTTCCATATTGTTCGAACAACTTTCCTTTTGTCCATTCATTGACAAGGATACCTAATATCGAAGGTAAGACAATCATCCAAATAAGATCAAAAATAAGGGCTGGTGTATTTAGGGATATAGACTCCCCGACAACTAAATGCAAGATTAACGGCATGAGAATCGGAGCAAGCAATGTATCAATCAAAATGATGGCGAGTGACAAAGGCAGGTTGCCTTTACTGATTGTCACCCAAATGACGCTCGTAACCCCTGTTGGCACGGCAACGGAAATGAGAAAACCTATTGTTAATAGGCGGTCATCGAATATGAGCTCTGCCAGAAAGAACGCCCATAAAGGCATGAGAATATGTAGAAAAGCAATCATAAATAAAATCGTTTTAGGATGTTGTTTAAACACTTTTATATCGCGAAATTTCAGATTCAAACTGCTGATGAAAGTCATTACCGCAAATAATAACGGCACTAGAAAAAGAAAATGGGTACCGATTTTTTCGAGCAGAACACCGATGACTAAACTGAGCGGTGTTAATACTGGCATCCACCTTTGAATAAATTGGTTTAGCGATTGAACCATGTACTGCGCCTCTTTTCATGAATTAGTATTCCTTACCGAATTGTAACATAAGCACAATGCTTCCGGACGGGATGGAAATCAGCCTTCTATCAAGTAATGGAACCATTTAAATAGATTAGTCAGCCAACATTATGTTATTTTTATGATATGTATTTAAGGAGGTTTTACAGTGTCATTATCTAAAAAAGGCTATCTTGTCTTATTTATCGGGATGCTTTTATTAATCAGTTCCATCTTCTTCACAACTAATTGGAGCATTACATCATGGTTGATATTATTTATCGTCAGTCTTCTATTCTGTACAGTCGGAATCATTATGTTAATTGTACATTTAGTTAAACAAATAAAGTTGGAAAAGCAAAATAAGTAAAACAAATGAAAAAATGAGCAACCTTATTATTGGTTGCTCGTTGTTATTTTTCTTCTTTTACTGACAGGATGTTAACGGCTTCTTCATATTGAATGCGTACTGTTTTTCTGGCGCGTACTGACGACCTTGCTTTTACTTGAACTTGCTTTTTTTCGCCATTATGCTCAATTTCCACTAAAAAGCATTTTGCCCCACATTGCATATTCTTCAGCTCCTTATTACTTCAATTATAACGACAATTATCCTTATAATCTATTTACTCAACTTTCGGTACTACTGCAAAAAAAGCCGCAAATAATGGACAATCTGACCATCATTTACGACCTTTTTTTATGTTGAGGGAATAATTTCTCCATCATCTTCATCTTCAATTTCTCCCACAATTTCAGAAAGGATATCTTCCATCGTAACAAGGCCGATTGTGATACCTTTTTCGTCGGTTACAATCGCCATATGATTGCGGGTTTGCTGCATTTTTAAAAACACATCTTTTATCGCTACTGTTTCTTTATAGCGAGGAATCTCACGAATGTGCGTAGTAAAAGAATTCGTACGTCCTGCAGCAATATCAGTCAGCATTTCCTTAGAGTTAATGAAACCAGTAAAGGCTGCTGTATTTTTAGTACGATCAATGACCGGATAACGCGTAAATTCGTATTCATCAATTACAGCAAGAATTTGCTGTAATGTATATGTTTTTTCGATTGTGATAATTTCACTGCGCGGAATCATTACTTCCCTCAATTTTCGCGTATCAAAAGCGAAAATATTTTCTAAATAGGCAAGCTCCGTCTGGTTGATTTCCCCTCCCTCATAACTTTGTGTCACAATCATTTTAAGCTCTTCTTCCGAGTAAACTGTATCGTGGCCAGCCGGTTTGACACCAAAGATTTTGAGCAGCCCGCGAGCAGAACCATTTAATACGGAAATAATCGGTCCTGTAATTTTACCGAACCAATAAAGTGGCGGTGCCAATAATAGTGTCATTTTTTCAGCATACTGGATGGCTAATGTTTTTGGCATCAACTCGCCAAGTACTACGTGTAAAAAAGTAACAACCGATAGGGCAATCACATAAGAAAGGGCTGTTGCAACCGCGGCTGGAATGCTGAAATAGTCAAAAACAGGCTCAAGCATTTTTTCTACGGTCGGTTCACCTAGTGCACCAAGAATTAACGCTGTAATCGTAATCCCAAGCTGACAGGCCGATAAATAATAATCCAAATCCTGTGTTACCTTTTTTGCAGTGACGGCTTTTTTATTGCCCTCTGCGATAAGCTGATCGATTCTTGACATACGCACTTTTAAAATCGAGAATTCTGCCCCAACGAAAAAGGCTGTTAACAAAATAAATACCGCAACTAAAATTAAATTTATAATTATAATACTGTCCAATTAATTCCCCCGGAATATGAGGGATTCACCTCCAAGACATAAAGTATTGATCATTTACTGCTGAAGTTTATATTGCCTTAATACAACTTCTTTAATTTGATAATTATCCATATCTGAAATGACCCATATATGGTCGTCGAATTTTATTTCATCACCGATTTGAAGCTCTTCTCCGTTTTTGATTGAGTCGATATTCGTATGCTGAATCCATCCGCCAATTGTATCAATCTCTTCACTGTCCTCAAACTCAAATCCGAAACGATCTTCCAGTTCATCAAGCAGTACACGGCCATTAATCGTATACTCGTTTTCTCCTGATTTACGGATATCATCTACTTCATCCTCGTCAAATTCGTCCCGAATTTCTCCAACCAGCTCTTCCAAAACGTCTTCCATCGTTAATACACCAGCAGTACCGCCATATTCATCGATAATAACCGTCATATGCACTTTCGCCTTTTGCATTTTTAAGAGTGCATCCTGGATACTCGTCACTCCTAAAACAAAAGGTACTTTTGTTAAAAACTGCTCGAGCTGTACCGTGCGATTTGAAACGATATGGCTAAGAAGCTTGTTAGCGTTGACAACACCAATTATGCGGTCTTTATCATTATTTTCAACAATCGGATAACGTGTATAGTTATGTTCATCTAAAATTTGGATAATCTCTTCGGCGCTCATATCTTTGTCGATTGTAACTAAGTCTGTTCGCGGCACCATAATATCTTTTGCAGCACGTTCATCAAAAGCGAATACATTTTCTAAATATTTCAGTTCTTGCTGGTCTATCTGGCCACCCTGGAAACTTTGAGCCATAATTATTTTCAGTTCCTCTTCCGAATAGGCCTGTTCTTCACTTGCTGATTTAACACCGATTGCGCGTAATAGTAAACGAGATGTTCCATTTAATGCCTGGATAAACGGATACATAATTTTACCGAACCAATAAAGCGGTCCTGCAAGCATTAATGTTACTTTCTCGGAAAACTGAATCGCTAACGTTTTTGGCGCCATTTCGCCGATTACTACGTGCAAATAACTTACAATGGCAAGTGCTATTACATAAGAAGCAGCCGAAGCTACTACATCTGAAACATTTAACCAGTCAAATACAGGATACATCAGTTCTTTTACATACGGCTTTGTAAACGCTCCCAAACCGATTGCTGTAATTGTAATTCCAAGCTGACAGGCAGATAAATAATAATCAAGGTCCCCTGCTACTTTTTTTGCAATGACTGCTTTTTTATTACCTTCTGAAATCAATTGATCAATACGGGATTTACGGATTTTTACGACAGCAAATTCTGCTGCTACGAAAAATGCGGTTAAACCTAAAAAGATAATTAATAAAATGATGTTTAATATGGTGTTTACGTCCAATTACTTCCCTCGGTGTGAGGGATTCACCTCCAAAAATAAAATTTATGATTAATTGGCCTTTCTCTTATGTACCCAACTATCCTATTGAACATGCTAACAATAATGGAGAAGTTACTAATTCCTTTAAGAGAATTCTCCCTTCAAAACCATCACGTTATAGTTTAAGAAGATTATATAGTTTTTATTTTCAAATCACAATTAATTGTGCCCAAAAAATAAAAAATTACAAAAAAAAGTTTTCAACTTTGAATAATCAAAGCTGAAAACTTTTAATAAATTTATTCCACGTCGACTGAAGATTTTATAATTTCGCCATTATATAATTGAACTTTTTCATACTCATCCTTCTCTACTTGGAGAACGAATGTATGAGGCATACCTTCGTCTTCACATTTTTGTCCGACATTGTCGATCAACTGAACTGCTAGGTAATTCCCGTGTTTGTAAACATTATCGACTGAAGTACCACAGCTGCCAGAGTAAGTGACAATAAATACTGCCATATATTTATCCATATCAATTGTGAAATTGTCTACATCAAACCGGCCTTGCAGTGATTCAAACTGTCCTTGTGTATTAGCATAGGCAATATGCGGAACGAGCGACTCATAAATCGGTGCAATTTTTTCATCATACTTAACAATTTCGAATGGTACTGCCTGTTTCTCGGTAAATGTAACTTTTGTACTTTCTCCATTACTACAACCTGCCAACACCAATAAAATAATGGCCAATAAAAATTTTTTCATTATATAATCCCTTCTCTTTTACATCTTCTTAGTGATTTTAGTTCACTTATAAACATTTTTCAATTCATCTATCTTTTAAACCGTTTTTCCTGACTCCATGCAGAATAAAACATCTATACACGTTGGGCGAAAAAAGGATCTGACTGGTATTTTAGCCGTTAATAGGCGAATTCCTATTGGCGTTTATCCGCATTTACATACATTACAAAGAATACTTAAGAAAGAAGGTATGCTTGTTGTATCAGAATCCGTTTGAACGCTTTGATGAGAGCCCTGAAGGACAACCATTTCAACAACAGTTTTTCCCGGGACCACCAGGATCAGGTCCGGGAGGTTTCCCTGGAGGTTTCCCTGGTAGCCCAGGTGGTTTCCCGGGACCTGGACCGGGATTCCCGGGAGGTGGCCCTGGAGGTTTCCCAGGCGGTGGTCCTGGCGGCTTCCCTGGAAGTCCCGGAGGTGGACCGGGCGGTGGTCCTGGCGGCAATACCCCAATGCCAGCGGGACCGCCCCCTTCCTTTACTCCCCAAATGACACAACTAACCGCTAGCCAGTCACAACAAGGTTCCAGTGGAATAAGACGCTGTATATATCGTAATACGTTTATATGGCAACGAAATGGCAACAGTTTTTGGTTCTTCCCGACGTTTGTTACAAGCAATATGATTTTAGGTTTTAGATGGGGTCGATTCGGCTGGGTATTTAGTTCAGTAAACCGTAACTCTATCCTGACTTTCCAATGTTTCTAGGCTCAATATAAAAGCTCTTATGCGGTAGTATTCAATACTACGCCATAAGAGCTTTTTCTTTTTGGTGCTTTTTTGCATTCTGACAGTTATTTTAGCGAAGTGCTCAAATGGCATATTTTACAACTTCAGTTCCTGCGGTTCACCATTGTTCATCAATTTAATCGATACCGGGTCAAATTGAAGCGTAATCATGTCACCGTCTTCTGATGTAAAGATGTCTTTAAAGAAGTTCGTAATTTTCAGCTTTAAAGTGTCATCTTTCACTTCGCTTAGTTTTGCTGTAATTTCTAAATACGGAGCATCTAGATCTTCCTTTGTATAGCCCAGTAAAATATGAGTGTAAGGATTTTCATTTAAATCATACACTTTTTGTGAGTCTTCAGTAGTTGTTGCATACAGCGTGAAGTCTTCATTTGTAAATGTCATGTAACGAACATAAGGGTGACGTCCGTTTAATGTAGCCATTGTCCCGATTTTATGGTCTTTAATAATTGAAAGTACTTTTTCTTTTAATGTTTCCATTACACTGCCTCCCTTAGTATAGTTGAATCTCTTCCTGGTTTTTTCCGTTTTTATTCATAATTCTCATTCGTGTTGGCGTAACTTGAATTAGCACAAAGTTTCCTTCCGCATGCTCCGGATATTTTTCAAGTAGCTGCTGCTTCACAACATCATTTAATGTTGTCGCTGCATTGCCTTCGATTTCTAAAAACGTTTCAAGTATTCCATCGCTTTCATACCCTAATAAAATGTGGGTACCGCCATATTCCGTAATTTCACGTACGACATCCGAATCTTCCAGTGCTACCGTATACAATTTTGACTGTACGTAGTTAAATGTCATATAACGCGAATTCGGCAAACCGTTATTATTTGTGGCCATAACGCCAATACTATTTTCATTTAAAATTTGCAATGCAATTTCTTTATTACTGTTAGCCATATTTTCACTCCTCCGGTAAATTAAGTTCCATCATTCGTGAGATGAGAAGCACGTCCAACTGTATGTAATTCCAAATCAATGGGAAAAACCGCTGTTGTGCTGATGCTTTTATAATTCCCTTAATAAATTTAAATAAAACAATTTTCTCATATTTTTAACTTGGTTTATGCCCCTCTTACCTTTCCCCATTCCGGAATTTCCTGAGTAAAACTTTGCCTTTTTCAATTCAGTAAACTGTAAAAATTTAAAAGTTATAGGGATATTTGTTTGAATATTAAAAAATTTGTAGATAAAATGAAATTGGAATAGATATCCTTTTATTCTGCATGAAAAAGAAAAACTATATGTAAGGAGGACATTGAATGAAAAGATTTACTTGGCTTTCTCTTATTCTCACAACTCTTTTATTAGTTTTGGCTGCGTGCGGCGACTCCGAAGAGACGACAAATGATTCAACTCAAGGCGATAGCGGCACGACAGAAGGTACTACAGACGAAAATGCTTCCGGCAAGCTCGTAATTTACACGGGGCGTGACGAAAACATGGTACAGGGTGTTATCGAAAAGTTTAATGAGCGTTACCCGAATATCGAAGTGGAATATATGACAATGGGTGCACAGCAGATTTTAGAGCGTGTGCGTGGTGAAAAAGCCAACCCACAAGGCGATTTTTGGTGGGGCGGTACACAGTCAGCGATGATGGTTGCTGCAAATGAAGATTTACTTTTACAGTGGGATCCTTCATTTATCGATTCCATTGACCCTCTTCATAAAGATGAACAAAATCGCTGGGTCGGTGAAATGCTGTTACCTGAAGTCATTATGATTAACAGTGAAGTAATGTCACCAGAAGAAGGACCACAGGATTGGGACGATTTACTTGATCCGAAATGGAAAGATGAAATTTTAATTCGCGGTGTTCTTGCTTCAGGAACGATGCGTACAATTTATTCTTCTATGATTTTCCGCCAAGGTGCTGATGATCCTTCAAAAGGCTATGATTGGTTGATGAAACTTGATGCTAATACAAAAGAATATACACAAGATCCTAACGCATTGTATTTAAAACTGGCACGCCAGGAAGGTTCAATTTCGTTATGGAACTTGCAGGATATTTTACTGAAAAAACATACAACGGATTACACGTTTGACTTTATTTATCCGGAAAGTGGCGCACCGATTTTAGTTGATGCAGTCGGTATTGTAAACAATGCTAAAAACGAAGAGAACGCTAAATTATTTATGGAATTCCTGTTCGACCAAGAGACAATGGTTGAGCTTTCGAAAGAGTATTATCAAATTCCAACACGTACGGATATTGCGGCGGATGCAATGCCGGATTGGTATAAAGAGTTGGATTTAAAACCATTGGATATTGATTGGCAAGTAATGGCCGATAAAGAAGCGGAATGGATGGAACATTGGGATACAAATATTAAAGGAAAAGGCAAATAGTAGTTATATGACTGACCTCTGAATTAAGAGGTCTTTCTTTTCCTAATTTGTCGGTGTGAAGGGAGTTGGATTGGATGAAAGCTGTTCATATTAACGACGTTTCAAAAAAATTCGGTGATGTCGTAAGCGTCAAAGATTTAGAGCTGGATATAAAATCAGGTGAATTTTTTACATTTTTAGGTCCGAGTGGCTGTGGCAAAACAACAACATTACGGATGATTGCCGGATTTTACTATCCCTCTCAAGGAAAGATTTACTTTGATAATCAGGATGTCACAACATTGCAGCCTAATAAACGTAATATCGGAATGGTGTTTCAAAACTATGCACTCTTCCCGCATATGACAGTCAACGAAAATATCGCATTTGGTCTGGAAATCCGGAAATATGATAAAAAAACGATTAAAGAAAAGGTTGACCGGATACGCGGGCTCGTTCATTTAGGACCATATGGGTCACGCAAGATTAATGAATTATCAGGTGGACAGCAGCAGCGCGTTGCCTTGGCCCGAGCGCTTGTCATTGAACCTGATATCTTGCTGCTGGATGAGCCATTATCCAATTTGGATGCAAAGTTGCGTGAGGAAACACGAATTGAGATTAAACGGATTCAGTCAGAGCTGGGGGTGACAACAATTTACGTTACCCATGACCAGACTGAAGCAATGGCAATGTCGGATCGTATTATGGTAATGGAGCATGGTGTCGTCAAACAAATCGGTACACCACAGGAAATTTATCACCGTCCAAACAACCGCTTTGTCGCTACTTTTATCGGCGAGACAAACTTGCTTACGATGAAAGTAAAATCGATTGAAGACAATATTATTACTGTTACGAATGACAAAGGACTCGAACTGCAAGGCCTGACAGAAAACTTGGCAGCGGGGCTTCAAGTATCAGTTGGGGACGAAATTTATGTATCTGTCCGTCCTGAAGCATTTGAAAGCGGTCCTGGTGAAAACTCTGTTACAGGTATCGTTGAACTGATCGAATTTACCGGACTCAGCGTAAATTACTTTATTAAATGGAATGATACAACATTAAAAGCAATGATTATTAGTCGGGGTACTGCAATACTGCAAGCTGGCGATATGATTGAATTACATATCCCGAAACAAAATATTTATTTCCTAGGAGAATAAGAGAGGAGGCACACAATGAGCAAAAAATCCGTTGACACATACGAAGCGAGTTGGTGGTCTCGTCTTACACAATCACGCTATTTTGTCTATATTCTTATCTCCCCGCTGTTTTTAATATTGTTTGCCTATGTTATTTATCCATTTTACTCAACGTTTATTCAGAGTTTTGCCGGTGATAATCAGCTAGCAAACTATCAGAAGTTTTTCAGTTTAGAAAGTACAGCCAATTTAGAGGCACTTTGGAACAGCTTTTATATATCGATTATTAGTGTCATCTGTTGTGCTGTTGTCGGGGTTATGATGGCCTTTTTACTGGAACGCTATGATTTTCCTGGTCGCCGTCTACTCTCTATTTTAGTACTTGTCCCAATGGCGTTACCCCCATTAGTCGGGGTTTTGTCCTTTACCTTTTTATATGGTGAAAGTGGCATATTTCCGCGCTTATTTCAGCAGATGTTTCAATTGGAAGATGTTCCATTTGCATTAAAAGGGATTTGGGGTGTCATTGTTGTTCATACATTTACGATGTATACGTACTTCTATTTGACTGCTTCTGCAGCTATTAAAGGGCTTGACCCTTCTTTGGAGGAAGCCGCAACCAGTCTCGGGGCAAGCCGGATACGGGTTTGGCGGAAAATTATTTTGCCGATGCTTACCCCATCTTTAATCGCATCTTCCCTTCTCGTTTTCATGGTGTCGATGGCATCCTATACCGCGCCACTCATGTTCGGGGTTGAACGTACAATGACAATGCAAATTTATCTATCACGGACAAACGGCAATTTGGATATGGCGGCAACACAGTCAACCATTTTATCGTTCGTATCCATCACCTTTTTACTTATTATGCGCTGGTATCAAAACCGACGTAACTATCAGAATTTAAGTAAAGGTGTAAGTGTTCACCGTTCGGAAGTGAGCTCGAAGCCTTTGAAGTATTTAGCGGTTGCACTGTCCTTCATTGGAACGTTAATTTTGATCCTGCCGATTTTAGTGCTGATCTTAATTTCATTTTCAAAAGACGGTGCCTGGACAATTCAGATTTTGCCGACCGAATATACGCTCGACCATTACAAAGCGCTATTTACGGATGAGCGGACATGGCGGCCAATTTGGAACTCGCTGCAGATGGGCTTCATCGCAACAGTCGGCAATATTATATTCGGTGTTGCTGCTGCTTATGCGATGGTTAGACTGAGCTTCAAAGGGAAAACTGCACTTGATATTTTAATTACGATCCCGTGGGCATTGCCGGGTACGGTTGTTGCTGTTAACTTAATCGCGGCGTTCTCTACGGAAAGCGTATTTACATTCAATCAAGTATTGATCGGTTCATTCTGGATTTTACCGCTTGCGTATTTTATCCGGCATTTGCCGCTAGTCTTCAGGTCAACTTCCGCTTCCCTCATGCAGCTGGACCAGTCTGTGGAAGAGGCTTCCCGCAGTTTAGGGGCAACATGGTGGTATACATTCAGAAGAATTGTCATCCCGCTTACTTTATCAGGGGTTCTTGCCGGTACATTGCTCGCATTTGTCCAAAGTATCGGGGAGTTCGTTGCATCGATTTTGATTTATAATACGTCGACGATTCCATTGTCGGTTGCAATTTTCCAAAAGCTGTACGCCTTCAAGTTCGGTACAGCGTGCGCATATGGTGTGCTGCAGATTATTTTAATTCTGATTGTCCTGATCATTTCAGAGCGCTTATCAAAAGGTTCTGCTGGAAGCGCTATATAACGTAAAAAAAGTAAAAGCAGAAAAACTGCTTTTACTTTTTTTATTAGCTATAACTCTTTTACCATCCACACTTGATCATAATAGTTTCCGTCAACCTTTAGTGCACGCTCTTCCTTTGCAAATTGCTTAAACCCTAGTGATTCGTAAAGAGAGATTGCTTGTTCATTTGTTGACTCGACAGTTAAATGCAGCTGTTCAAGACCATCGTTTTCTCTTAATAGGCGCAACAGTTCTTCAATCATATCCCGTGCTACACCTTTTCCTCTTGATTCAGGCATAACATAGAGTCCGACAAGAACGCCTTTATGATTTAGTTTTGCGCCCGCTTCTCTTATAAATGTCGCAATTCCGATCAGCTCGTTCTCTTCAAATGCCCCAAGCGTAAATTTATCCGCTTGCGGGCGAAGACGTTGTTCAATTTCCGGGACTGTATAATTGTTTTCATGTTCAAAAGACGAGCTAAATAATGTTGGAGAATTTAAAAGCCCGTGTAATCTAACTTGTTTATATTGTTCTGCATCTTTATAACCTAATATTCGAATGTTCATCTTTTCACCTCATAACATTGCGTTCTATAATCTATACCCGGTTTCTTAATCTTTTACACTATTTCTCTATTATCACTAACTCTATTTCGCTACGTAATTGCGCTGGCGTATCTGCATAAACCCCAATATACTTTGCCTTTTTTTCAAATCCGCCTACTATTTGAATTGTCTGCAATTCTTTCAACTCAAGAATAAAATCGGGCTGTTCCTCTGTATTGCCTAACACTTTAAAATGATAAATCTTTTCATCTTGTAGGGACGTATGCAGTTGCGAAATATTTTTCAGCTCAATTTTTGTTTGTTTCAATAAGCCGTTGGAAAGATATAAATTTCCGTTTTCGATCCGGACTGGATTTAGTACAAGTGCGCGGGAATCTGCCAGCAAGAATAAGAGTCCATAAAGTGATAAAACTGTATGGCCCCAAGCTAAAATCGGCATACGGTCATGGAAAAACCAATGAAATGCGACTGCTTCAAATAAAGCTGCATGGAAAATCATCACTAAAACACCTACGTACATTGTATTTTTGTGAACGGTATATCCGCCTGGCTGTTTTTTCTTCCAACTGCAAAACGCATAATAAAAAACGAGTATCTCCTGGCAAAGTACTCTCATTAATACGTTATCTTTCACTTTCTCTGCTACAATTCGAGGAAATGCAAATATAAGTTGCTCCTGCTCTAATTTGACCGTCCGCATGATGCTCGGTAAATATTTTATGAAAACAAATAAAATGATCAATTCTACAAAAACCAATCCCGCTTCTACAGCGATTGCAGAAAAAGTTATATAACGGAAAGGTTCCATCAATCCATTAGGGATGACTAATCGAGCAAATAAAATACCCGCAGCAACAAAGACAACAAAATTTTTGACAGTCCATTTCCGCTTTTGCAGCAAGAGAAGCGCCGGTGCCACAATTGCACAGTCAATTAGCGAACCGATTACCATTCCTTGTACTTGCTCATCTGAAAGTGCGGAAACAAACGACAACTGATAAACAACCATATTACTAAGTAAAATGACACAAGCAATCAAGAGCCATTTATAATCAATTACTCTTTGGAAAACCATAGCACTCCCCTTCCTTTAATGCATTGCATATATTCCCATAATACTTCCATTATAATTGATTATTCCCCTTCCAACATCAATAAAAAAACGCAGAATTTCATGTAAACTTCTGCGTTGTACTTATTCTAATTTATTCGTTCATCATACTAGCCATTCACTAGCATGTCCTTCATCAGTTCACGGTTACGTTTTTCGAATACTTCATTATGCGAAGAAACTTTTGCATACTGATCTGCTGTTGGTTCAAGGCTAATTTTGATGGCATTGATCGCATTAACAGCATCCTGGAATGTACCGGTAATTAAATATACTTTATTGTCATATTTGGAAATATCGCCAACAGCGTAAATACCGTCAACCGATGTCAGCCCTTTACCGTCCGTCAAATAATAATAATCATAGTCTTTATCTTTTTCCGGAGAAAGTGCCGTATCAAAAGTAAATGAAGAATCCCGGTCATAGCCGTGGTTTACAAGGACATCATCCACTACGATTTTCGATGTTTCCTTTGTTACGACATTTTCCAAAATAACTTCTTCTATTTTTGTCTTCGTTTCATTCGCTACAAGTGTTTTAATCTGTGTATTTGTAATGATAGGAACGCCATTATCCTGTAAATGACGGATTTGTGCTTCGTGCGCAGATAGCTTTTCGCCTCTGTAAATGACGGTAATCTGCTTGGCAATACCGATCAGGTCCTTTGCCCAGTCAATCGCCGAGTTGCCTCCGCCTGAAATCAGCAGTGACTTGTCCTTAAAGCTTTGAATGCCTCGAATTGTATAATGCAAGTTCGATACTTCATACTTTTCCGCGCCTTCAATATGCAATTTAATCGGGCTAATAATGCCCCCGCCTACTGCAACAATCACTTTTTTCGAATAGTGTTTTTCGCCTGAACTTGTCTCAATCACAAATATATCTTCTTTTTTTGTGATGAAATCGACTTTCGTATTTAGACATACGGTTGGCTTAAATGTCAGTCCCTGTTTAATGAGATTTTCAATGACTTGCTGTGCTGGTGTTGGAGGCATACCGCCGATATCCCAAATGATCTTTTCAGGATAAACGTGAAGCTTCCCGCCGAGCGTCGGCTGAAATTCAATAATTTTCGTTTTTAAATCTCTCAACCCTGCATAGAACGCACTGTATAATCCGCTAGGACCACCGCCAATTATCGTTACATCATAAATATCGTTCATTCGAAACACTCCATTCTTTTCATTTGTCGGACAATAACACTTTTCGCGAAATCGCCTCCGGATTCCATTGACTAAGTTGCAGCTAAACGAGCATTCCGGATTTCGAATGGTGTCTTCCGATTGGTACAACAGAAGGCGAATCCGAAACAGGATCTTGTGTGACAACACAGTTTAAATTAAATATATCTTTGATCAATTCACTCGTAATTACGTTTGCTGGTGTACCCTCTGAAACAAGTCGACCTTTATGTAAAGCAAAAATATAGTCGGCATAGCGGGCGGATAAATTAATATCATGGAGTACCATTACAATTGTCGTTCCGTATTTACTATTTAAATCCGTCAATAAGTCCAAAATCTCAACTTGGTACGTAATATCCAAGTATGTAGTCGGTTCGTCCAAAAACAAAATGTCGGTTTGCTGTGCAAGTGCCATTGCAATCCATACACGTTGTCTTTGCCCTCCTGAAAGCTCATCGATATGACTGTCGGCAAGTTCGGTAATGTTCATCATTTCCATCGCTTCCGCAACTGCATCATAATCCTCAGTTGACCAGCCCTTTAAAAAGCTCTGATGCGGAAACCGGCCCCGGCCAACTAAGTCAGCAACCGTGATGCCTTCAGGTACGATCGGTGATTGCGGAAGAAGTCCTAAAACACGTGCAAGTTGCTTCGGCGGGATTTTGTTAATTGATTTATCATCCAACAATACTTGGCCGGAGATTGGCTTGATTAATCGTGCCATCGTTTTTAAAAGTGTCGATTTCCCACAGCCATTCGAACCGATAATAATGCTGATTTTATTGCTTGGAATCGCTAGACTAACACCTTGTAAAATCGCTTTGTTGTCATAGCCTGCAACAAGATTTTCCGTTTGGAATGTATGTGTCGATTTCATCATAAATCTCCTTTCCGATTAATACGGATTAATAAATAAATTAAGTATGGTGCACCGATTATCCCTGTAATGACCCCTACCGGATAGCGTGTCTCAAAAGCAAACTGTCCGATAAGATCTGCCGCCAGTACTAAAATAACACCGATTAAACCTGCAGGAATAAGACCTGAAAATCCGACACCTACTAATTTCTTTGCAATCGGACCTGCCAAAAATGATATAAAGGCAATCGGACCCGTTGCAGCAGTCGCCAATGCAATCATGAGCACCGACGTAATAATAAGAATGACTCTCGTTTGATTTGTATTGACGCCTAGAGACGTCGCCGCCTGTTCACCAAGCTCCAGCATTTCCAGACGCTTCGCAAAATACATTAAAATCGGTGTGCAAATACACACGATAAGAATTAGTGGATATAAGTTCGTTAATTTTGCACCATTTAAACTTCCGCTCAGCCATCTCATTGCAGCCGGTATATCATGTGTATCCCCGATAAGCATTAAATAGTTGATAAAGGCAGTCAGCATCGCCTGAATGCCGATACCGATTAAAATAAGTCGACCAATCGAAAAGGAAGTGCCTTTTGCCAGCAGATAAATAAAGATAGCTGTTGCAAGGCCTCCGATTACCGCTGCGATGGATACGGCCGTATTGCTTGCATTTAATACAATGATACAAAATACAGCTGCAGCACTTGAACCTGTTGTAATTCCGATTACATTTGGATTTGCCAGCGGGTTGCGCAGCATGGTCTGGAAAATATAACCCCCGACTCCAAATGCAAAGCCCGCAAACAAACCGGCTACCATTCTCGGGAAACGAATTGTATTTACCGCAAAGGTTGCTCCCTTCACTTGTTCACCTAGTAAAACCTTTATGACATCCTGTACCGGATAAATCGTGTTGCCGAGCATAAGCATCAAACCGCAAAGTACTAGCGAAATGATTGCCATCAAGGAAGTCATCAATATAAACCGGCGTTTTCTTTTTAATCTTGACGTCTTAATCGTCTTCATCGTTTCATTCATCATATTGCACGCATTTTCGCTTTCATCGTAATTAAAATTAGAATCGGCGCACCTATAAAGGCCGTCACAATTCCAACTTCGAGCTCACTTGGACTGCCAAGAAGCCTTCCGATTACATCGGAAAAGGTTAAAATAATTGCCCCCGACAATGCTGACATCGGAATAATATAACGTAGATCAGGGCCCACTACGAGACGTACGATATGTGTAGCTAATAAACCAATAAAGCCGATTGGACCTGCCAATGCCGTTGCAGCACCACATAATAATACGCCACCTAATGCCGCTACAATTCTTACAGTACCTGTGCGTACACCCAGCCCTGTCGCAACATCGTCACCTAATGCCATCGCATTTAATGCCGGAGCTGTAATTAAGGCAATAAATAGTCCTACTACTATAAATGGAATAAATAACGTGATTGTATCCCAGCTGCCGGAACCGACACTTCCGACTTGCCAAAATCTGAACTGATCCATTACATTCGTTCTTGGTATCATGACTGCAACGACCAGTGATGATAAAATTGCACTCGTAGCTGCACCTGCCAACACGAGTTTTAATGGTGTTGCGCCACCTTTCCCCATTGAACCAATTCCAAATACAAAAATAGCGGTAATAAAAGCTCCCGCTATCGCAAGCCAAATATACTGATTTGCTGAACTGATATTCAAGAAGGCAATGCCGCAAACGACAAAAAGGGATGCCCCTGTGTTTACACCTAAAATACTTGGATCTGCAATAGGGTTACGTGTTACCGATTGCATAAGCGCACCGGAAACTCCTAATGCTGCACCACATAGTAAGCAGAAAATAGTTCTTACCACACGCTGCCTTACGACGTTCGCTTCATGAGACTGAGCTTCTGAATGGAATAGCCCATTCAGAAGATCTGTCCAGCTAATCATCCGCGAACCAAATACAAGTGATGCTAGTATACATAGTCCGAGTAAAATAATTAAAAGCAATAATACTTTTATAAAATTACGCGGCACCATAATTTGCTTCTTATCTAAAACGGATGTACTTTTCATATTACTTTAACTTTTTTGCAACTTCCGAAATTAAAGTTACATACTCGTCGATTGTATATTGAATTGACAGTGGGTTCGGATTTCCTGCAGCAGCAAGTGGTGTGTTGTCAGGAATAATTAAAACCGTACCATTTTTGATTGCAGGAACTTTACCTAAAATCGGATCTGCCTGAAGTGCTTTTAATGTGTTGTCATCGCCATATGCAATCAGAATTTCAGCATCATTTAAAGCATCTGCATTTTCTGCACTTAACTCAATATAGAAGCTGCTTTCATCCTGAACTTGCGCTTTAATGCTTTCCGGATATTCCATGCCTAGCTCTTCCAGTAATTCACCGCGTGGATCAGCTGGTGTATAAATATAGAACTTCGATAAATCTGTAGCGTTAAACATACCGAATGCCGCTTTTTTACCTTTGATTTCCGGGAATTCGTTTGCTTTATCTTGAATTAACTTTTCTGTATCAGCGATTAATTGTTTACCTTCTTCTTCCATACCCATACCTTTAGCATTGTATAGGATTTGGTCACGCCATGTAATAACCCATGGAGTTTCCGGATATGCAACGACCGGTGCAATCTCGCTTAATGTATCGTACTCTTCTTGTGTAAGACCTGAATATGCTGCTAAAATAACATCCGGATTTGAATCTGAAATCGCTTCAAAATCTATACCATCTGTATCTTGGTAAATATTCGGATTTTCTTCACCAAGCTCTTTTAATTTTTCTGCTGTCCATGGAAGCATTCCGCTTTCATCTTGTACACCGTAGTTTGCTGCTGAGAAACCTACTGGTACTACTCCTAGAGCAAGTGCCACATCATGGTTTGCCCATGCAACTGATGCTACACGTTCCGGCTTTTCTTCAATTACTGTTTCACCTAATGCATGTTTAATTACGATTGGATATTGCGTTGCCGAATCTTCTGAATTCGAAGAACCTGTTGTTTCATTTGAATTCTTCTCATCTGTACTTGTTTCTTTATCTGAGCAACCCGCAACAACTAGTAAGCCCATTGCTACGAAAAGCATTGCCATTAAAGAATAGAACTTTTTCGTTTTCATCTCATTAACGCCCCTTAAAATTAATTGATAACAATTATCATTATCGCTAATTAGAATAATAATGCTATTTGATAACGATTGTCAATGGGATTATTACTTAATGCGTACTATTTTTTTATATAGTAAGAATTTTATAAGAATATAAATAAAAAAGCGGCTTCTCCATTGAGAAACACGCTGTATTTAATATGGACTATACTTATTTTCCTATTCATGTTCCGCTCGCGATTAACCACCCAACCCTTACTTCCCCTTATTCTCGCCTTCAATAAATATTTTTTCTTTTTTATTCTTTATTTCTCTTTAAATTGACGTTAACGTAAATGTTATACTTTCGCCAATGGGGGTGTCTCATGTGAAATCCATTAAAACAATCGCTAAAGAATATGCACTCACACCGAGAACATTGCGCTACTATGAAGAACTCGGGATTTTGAAACCGACACGACCTCATAATGGAATGCGCCATTATTCCAAACGGGAGGAGGCAAAGATCAAGCTAATTATCCGCGGAAAAAAGTATGGCTTTTCTATGGAAGAAATTAAGGAAATGATTTTGCTTTTTGACCTTGATCGTACAGGTATTAAACAGCTGGAGCGGACAATCGAATACGGTCAGCAAAAATTAAAGGAAATTGACCAGAAGATTCAAGAGTTGTATGAAATCCGTCATGAAATCGAAAAGACGGAAGCTATTTTTCAGGAAAAACTAATTCTATTATTGGAGGACCAATCATGAATATTTCTAATCTGTTAGCTCGTCATGCAAGAAAGTATCCGAATCAAGTTGCTGTCATTAGTCTCGGTCAGGAAACGACATATCAACAATTGGATGATCAAGTAAATAAAATTGCCGGCTCCTTGCGTGCAAGCGGAATCGTTAAAGACGATAAGGTCGGGATTTTTATGCCAAACGTGCAGGAGTTCGTCGCGCTTTACTTTGCCATTCAGCGTATTGGTGCTGTCGTTGTACCGATTAATGCCAAGTTTGTCACACGTGAAATTGAGTATGTGCTCAATCATAGCGATGCGAAGGCGATTTTTGTCCATGAGCTGATTTTCGAACAGGCCGCTACGATTATGTTCAATGGTCTAAAAGTAAAAACAGGTCCTGCTGTCCATGACTGGCTAAGCTTCAATCAATTCCAGGAAGCTGCCCCTAATGAAGTTGTATGCTGTGACTTAGTGGAGGATGATAATTCAACTTTACTTTATACATCCGGTACAACCGGCAATCCTAAAGGAGTTTTACTGACAAACCGCAATGTACTTGCTGTATCGCATATGATTGCAATTGAAATGGAAGTAAAACCTGAAAGCCGAATGCTGATTATGATGCCGTTAACTCATTCTGCTCCATTGAATTTATTTTTAGTTACCGCCATTTTAGTCGGGGCAACAGCTGTACTCACACCGACGTTTACGCCTGACTTGTTAATAGATACGGTAGAAAAATACAAAACGACGCACTTCTTCGGCGCACCTGTTGCCTACCTTCTAACGGCCGGTTCACCGCGTATCGCAAGTGCGGATCTATCTTCAATGAAATGGTGGGTGTACGGAGGCGCACCACTGTCTGAAAAAGAAGTCGTATATATTCAACAGCAGTTTAATACGGACAACTTAGTATGTGTGTACGGTCTAACGGAAGCAGGTCCGAGCGGTTCGATTTTACATGCTGCCGACCACCCTCACAAAGCAGGTAGTATCGGTAAGCGAGCACCATTTGGAACAGAGCTGCGTGTTATTAACGCATTAAATGAAGATGTAGCTCCAGGAGAAATTGGCGAAATCGTTTTATACGGTGAAGGTAATATGAAAGAATACTATAAAAATCCGGAAGAAACGAAAAACATTTTTGTTGATGGCTGGGTACGTTCAGGTGATTTAGCCCGTATTGATGAAGACGGCTATATTTACATTGTTGACCGTAAGAAAGATGTGATTATTTCCGGCGGCGTTAATATTTATCCGAAAGAAATTGAAGATCAGCTACTTCTGCATGACGCTATTTTTGAAGTAGCGGTGTTCGGCGTACCGCATCCTGAATGGGGTGAAACAGTAAAAGCGGTTTACTGTGCGAAAGTCCCTGTTTCCGAGCAGGAAATTCGCGAGCACTTAGAAGGTAAAATTGCCGCATTCAAAATCCCGAAAATTTTTGAACAAACTGAAGCACTTCCGCGCAATGCTTCCGGGAAAATATTAAAACAGCAGCTAAGAGGTGAAGCAAATGCAAGTGTTAGCCAATAAACGTGAAAAGAGCCAGAACTTTTATAAATTTGATCAAACATTGCATCAGCTATTACAGCAAAAGCTTTCGCCATTTTTTTACCGTTATGCAGATGAACGGCTTACTGCATTCGGTGCGCTTTGTGCCGGACCAATTGATGCCCGTGCCAAAGTGACGGACCGGGAAGGTGAACCGAGATTACGCCGCTATAATGCATACGGTGATGAAGTAAGTGAAGTCATTGTGAATGAGGGCTACAAACAAACGGTTGCCGAGACTTATGCAACAGGGATTGTCGGCTATGTGCATAAAGACATTCCTGAATTAGGTCACAAAGGCAATTATGTATACAGCTTTGCGCAAGGCTATTTATTGTCGCAAACTGAACCCGGCTTTTACTGTCCTGTTACATTGACGATGGCCACTGCGTATTTATTCGAGCACTATGCATCTGAAGAGCTGAAACAGAAGTTTATGCCGCATATTTGTGCAACAGGCGATACGGAATTATTTGAGGGGGCTACGTTTTTAACGGAGCGTCAAGGGGGCTCAGATGTCGGTGCGAACGTCGTGGAAGCGCGATTTGAACAAGGTGAATGGCGTTTATACGGTGAAAAGTACTTTGCATCGAATGCCGGGATGTGCGGCGTTGCGATGGTGCTTGCTCGCCAGACGAACAATTCCAAACAGGGCTCACGCGGCTTAACGTTGTTTGCTGTTCCATGGCGTGACGACGATGGAGAGCTAAACCACATTACGATCCGCCGTTTGAAAGATAAGCTTGGCGTAAAAGCAGTACCATCTGGAGAAGTCGAGTTTAATGGTGCAAAAGCATATGTTGTGGGCGATCCGTCCAAAGGAATCTACTATATGCTCGAGGCGCTCAACCTATCCCGTATTTGCAATGCCGCAGCATCTGTCGGCATTATGAAACGCGCACTGGATGAAGCGGTCCACTATACAAACGGGCGTATCGCTTTTGGCCAGACTGTTGCCGAGTTCCCTATGGTGAAGCATACGTTAGGCGCACTGCACGCAAAATGGCATGCATCACTTGTCGCGTTGTTTGATTTAGTGTCGCGCTATGATGAAGTTGTCAGCGGGAATGCTTCAGAGGAAGAACAGCAGCTTGTCCGCCTATTGATTGCGTTAGTGAAAAAGGAAACCGCAGAATGGGCAATTGAGTTCACGCATGAAGCGATCGAACTTCATGGCGGTAACGGCTATATTGAGGATTTCGTGCTCCCTCGCCTGCTTCGCGATGCTCAAGTATTGACTGTTTGGGAAGGAACAGCGAACATTTTGGCACATGAACTTATTCGCCTCGTGCAAAAGAATGCGCATATTACGCTTCTTCATGAATTACAGCAAACGAACCATCCGTATTTGCAGCAGCTTGCCTCTGTCGTGGAGCAGCGTTTTGCAGTGTTTGTCACACTGGATCCGGCAATGCAAACACTTGAGGCAAAACCGCTTATGCAGGAGCTTGCCCGTTTATACGAAGCGGTTGTCTCGGTGAAGCATGGTGAAACTGCCGGTGAACGTGAACAGATGTTGGCGGAAATTTATATCGAAGAACAGTTTGATCAGAAGCCTTTTGGTGAAGTGCCGTTAACGGTGAAAGGGTTTGAGATATTGAATAGTTGATTGTTTAAGTGTGGAGCCCGGGTTAGTTACCGGGCGTTTTTTTGTTGGGGGTCTGCCGAGGCGGCCGCGTTGAATTATGATACAGCAGCGGACACTGGCCGGATTTTCTAATATAACCGCAGAAGTTCTAATATAATTTTATTTGTTCTAATATATTGCCGATTTTCTAATATAAGTGCGGTTTGTTCTAATAAGTGTCCCGGATGTTCGAATAAAGTATGTACTTCTTCTAATATCCTGCTTCGATTTTCTAATAACCCGCTCAAATATTCTAATAAAATCCAGACACGGCTTCTTTTCACCCATTTTACCGTCAATAAAGATTCTCCTACTCCTCAAATTTACGGATCTTCTAATATCAAACCCAGTTCTTCTAATATCACTTGAATTTCTTCTAATAAATCACTCTATTGTTCTAATAAAATCCACACACGTTTTCTTTCAGCCATTTTCACCCGGAATATAAGCTCTCCACCGCCTCAAATTCACGATTCTTCTAATATCGGCTACAATTGTTCTAATAACCCCCACCTCTAAAGCCCGCAAAACAAAATAACGGATGCAAACGATTCTAAACCGCCCACATCCGTTACATTATTAAACCTTACTTCGCTTCTTCAATCGCTTCCATCAATGCCGAGAATAGTTTTGCATCGTCCGCATCTTCGTCTGTTACTTCATTTAAAATTTCAAAATCATCTGCGTCGATGACAAACAAGCTCATGCCTTCTTTTAAAAATTCATCGGCTTCTACTTCGCCTTCATAATATTGATACGTTGCTAAAACGATGTTTGAACCTTCTTCTTCATCAAAGAAGTAAAAAAGCTTTTCCGTGTTGCCGTATACTTCTTCCAACACTTCTTCCAATGCTTCCGTACCTTTACTCCATTTCACTTCATTATTTACTGTCGCTGCCACTAGCGATTCTAATAGTTCGTCTACTGTATTTGTCATCATAATCCTCCAACTCCGCTCTTTATGGCGGTTAGTATTCCCACTGTAACATAAATCTAACGATAAAACGTTAAGGAGTATTATTTGCTCACGATTTGTTCATTCACCTCATAATGCGCAGCGAATAATTTTTCAATCGTCAATTGCAGTAGATCGACTAATGTTACAAATGCAAAGTCCGCGTCGAGCCGCTCTGTCCACTTATGCGGATCTCTACCAACCGGACCGATGTTCAGTACCGGAACATTCAGCTTTTTCATATCCCCGATCGGCAGCGAGTAACCTTTATCCCAAACCGGCATATTGTTTATAAGCGATGCAATTGAACTGTTTTCATAGTTCAACCCTACATAGCTTAAATCCGATATCCCGGCAAAGTAGTTTTGAATAGTAAACTCCATATTAAATGTTTTATGCGTGTATTGCTTCAACTCATTTACAAGATTGCTGATGAGTCCATTTTTCCCTGAACTGATTGCAGGATAAAATGGCGGCGCAAAGAAGATAACAATCATCGGTGCCAGTTCATTACATAACGCAGCTAGTTGATCAACGAGGTCAATCGTTCGTTCCCGATCGTCTTTTTCGCTGTCACGATTTGATAGGAGTTCTTCAACTTTCTCTTCACCGTATTTCTCCCTCGCATATTCATAAATTTCCTCATACGTCATGACCTTCACTTTTAATTGCTGCGGTGTAAATTCCGTATGCTTTGAATATTTCGTAGCTTTGTTCATATAAGACTGTTCGATTTCATTTGCCGCTTTGATCGCTTTTTGCTGGAGCAATGAAACAACGTCTGTCATGCTTCTTTCAAATAACAATAAATTAAACAGTGTCACAGCCCGGTGTGAAATTTGTGTAGAATACTCCGTTTTCAAGTCGCGATAAATTAAATTCGTTGGTGGCGGCGTCATTTCTTCGCCCACCTTTTCACAGAAATCCGTATTTAATTCCATTTCAGCTGTAAGCACGGATGCCATATAATTCGCATTCAATCCACCAAAAGGTTCCCCAACATGCGTTTCCTTTCCGTAGCATAAAAAGCCCGGCAATGCTTTTCCGATAGATCCGGTATAGAAGTAATTATTTTTATCCCCCGGAAAATTGCTGAACATCGGCTCTGAATTTAAAATTGTAGTATATTTAAGATTATGCTCTTCCGAAAGTTGCACTAGTTTTGGAACCGCTGCCCGCATTCCTTCAGAGTTTACTTCTTCATCCGGTACAGTCAATAACAAGATGTTGCCGTCATAATCTCCGAATGTCGCTCGTTCAACAATGGACATATGCAAGGCAAGCCCGCACTTCATATCCATAGTTCCTCTTCCGAATAGCCAGTTTCCGCTTTCCATATCAACCCGCACTGCTTCAGGCAAATCGTCTTTTATCGAGTAAAATTGTTCCGTTAGCTTCTCAGGATCAAAAGCAAACTGTTTCCATTTTCCGTAGTCCTGCACATCCACTACATCAAAGTGACTAATTAATACGACTGTTTTTTTAGTATCCGGAGATTTTTTGACCAATGCGCTAATGAAACTGCGCCCATCATTCAAATATGTTCGATTTAAATGGCCAGGTTTTTCTTTGAAATACGTCAGCTCCGACAGTTTTTTCATTACAATATCAGGGAATTCCTTTTCTGCCTTTGAACCTGATACACTTTGCACTTGTACAAGTTCAAATAATAATTGCCTCAACTGCTCTTTGCTCTTCCATTTAAACACAACATACCCTCTCCTTTGTCTAATTCTAGCTGTCTCTCTATGTCGCCTATTTTCCTCAGTGTAAATAAATGCGAATATTCAGTCAATCATTTGTTTAAGACTATAATATTCTTCGAGAGTTGAAGCGATCCGAAGATAAAAAAATCCCGCTACCATTAAAGATAGCAGGATTTGTTATGTGCATTTAAGCTTATTTCTTTTCTTTACCCATTGTATGGAATAATTGAATTGAAGATAATACATTAATTAATAACGGTTTGCCGGAATATCTTAAAAATTTTCCGCACATGCCTCGATTAAGCGTCTTTCTATTATATACTCCAAAAATCTGTTGGTAGCCAAATTTATTGAGTTTTAAGTCTTTTAAAGTTACTTTTCTAATTCATAAACATCAGTTATGTGAATATAATATTTTTGTTTCATATTATGATTAATAAGTTTTCCTTCATATAATAATGTACCTTGTTCAATATCAAAAATCTTGAGTACAAAATCGTTATTCACTTCTGTCATGACGTAAAACTTTCCTTTTAGTGAAGTCGTGCTATTAAGTTCAGGAATTAACACTTTTTCAGAATACGGTACAGTAATCGGTTCAAGCCATCTCTGCTGTCCGATATTATATCTGTAAATGACTATTTCCTCTTTTGTTTGCCCTTTTTCTGCAGTAAAGCTCATATCTTTCAATACTTGCTTTCTTTTATATTTTTTAGAGACATTTTTTACTTCAATCACGCTGCTCCGCCTCCTCATACTGTTTCTGTACGAGCTCCATTATTTCGGGAAATGGCGCATTGATTGATTTTATCGAACTGATAAATACTTGCACCGCTTCACTAATTAATTCTTCACGTACACTTTTTAATACCGCTTCATCTTTCGTAATGCAACTTGGCATATTTCCTTCTGTATAAATCAATTTCTGCTCCTCCATTTCCTTATAGGCACGCTGCACTGTATTCGGGTTGATTTTGAGCTGATTGGCCAACTCCCGTCTAGATGGGATGACATGCCCTGGCGCAAACGAACCTTTTGCAATTTGTTCCTTAAAATGACGGATAACCTGCACATATACAGGATCCCGGTTATTGAATTTCACATCCACCTTGTTCAGCTCCTTTCGTGTATTATCCACTTAATACACTATCCGCAAAAAAATTCGTCGAACCGTACTCTGTACTAACTACTTAATACAGTATGCACAAAAAAATGTATTAAGCACTTCATACACCTAATAAGTGTATTATGTGGTTAATACATCCTTTTGTCAATATTTTTTTACAGGTAATCATTAACAGATGTTTTCGGATAATCCGATTTAATCCATTCATGGTCATTCGAAAGTTTTTCATCGCTTATAAGGAAATATTGATAATGGACTCGATCTCCCTGATCCGGAACCGGGTCATTCCATGTAATATCGAGGTGATACCACTGTCCATCCACTTTCACCAAATTCCAGGCATGTGGTCCGCCTGCATTACCGACAACATATTTCGCCTCGATACCGAGCGCTTCAAACATTAATAACGCGGCCAGTGCATATCCTTCACAGACACCTTCCCCATTCATTAAAACAGAATACGGTGTATGCGGATTCGCTTTACTGTCCACATTGTACGCTGTATGCACGACTAAATAATCGTTCACAAATTTCACTTTCTCCGATGTCGTTGCGTTCTCCGGAATTGTACTTATAATTTGGTCGATTTTCCCTAGCACAATGGCATTTTCTTCTGCTGTTAAATCATAGTTTACCGTTGCATGCCATTCGACTTTATTGCCATAGTATTTGGCGCGTGTTGAAAACTCGCCCATAACCGCCCATAAATACGGTTCATTTATTTCCAGCCATGCAAATACTTCATCAATAGTCGTTTCAAAATCAGAGACATCCCCCTCATAGTAAACCGTAAACTGATGTTCAAACTGCGACATATGGTGGGCGATTGCCTGACCTAACTGCTCCACATTTGTCACTGCCTGCGGTAAATCTTTTACATCGTAAACCGGAACAACCTTCTTATTCGCCAAATCCTGAAATTTAAAGCTTTGCAGTTTATTTTCACCTTGCATAAAGCTTGTCACGATCTGATCGATTTTATCTTCCAAGTTAACATTCAGTTTTAGTTGAATGTTTTCGTCAACTGTCGGCAATGTCAATGAAGAGGCTTTTACTTCATCCTTCAAAATTCCTCCTGAAAGAATTGTCGCAATAAGAAAAAGACACGTAAATAACCCTTTTGAATACGTTAATGCGCTTGCATACAGTTTTGTAAAAGGATTTCTCGTCATACGATTTAATTCTGTATTTGCTTTCAGTTCGAACTTATCTCTGTCTCTGGAGGCAAATAATCGATTTGGTTTAGATGTCACGTTATTATAAACACTTTTATATACGTCATAAAGCTGTTGCTTATTGCCTTTTGCCAATTTAATTTGTTTAAAATTCTGCCTGATTCCTTTTCTTATACGGCTCCGAATATATAATTGAGCGGTAAAGGAACGAAACAGCTTTATAAAAATTACTAGGACGATTAGAAAAATGATTGAAAAAATAATTAAATTACTCATATTACCCCCTACTAATTTTACTTATTTCTATATTACTTAATTATAGTTTCAAATGATAAATAATATGCATGACATTCTCATAAATAGTCCTTGTGCTATTTTTCTTACCTCTTATTTATAGATTAGCTTTATAGTAAATGAATTTTCCGAAAACGATTTACTTCCACAGTATAAAAGTGTAAAATTACACTAATAGGGTATCATTACTTTTATTGAAAGAGGTGATTGTGTGGAAAGAGATCCAGAGATGCTGGAGCGGATTGCGGCTTTGGAACAGGAAGTACGCTCATTAAAAACAGAAGTACAGCATTTAAAGAAGCATGTAAAAATTGAGCAGATTGTACCCATAAAAAATGAACCGGTAAAACCTTTTGTACGGAAAAATCTCCCTTTACCAAGTACGGTTGCGGTTCCTAAGGAAGACCCTATTCCGGAAAAGGAAAAGCGGTCACTCGAAGAATTGTTTACTCGCGCATTACCGCGAATCTTTACGGTCATTTTAGTGCTCGGTGTCCTTTGGGGCTTGAAACTTGTTAGTGATTATGGTTTCTTATCTGATAGCGTCAAAATTATTGCCGGCTTTGTATTATCGATCGGTCTTGGCGCATGTGCCTATTATATGGAGAAAAAGGAAAAAGGGTCGCGGGTTGTCGCGTTATCGCTTTACGGTGGTGCCTTCATTGTCGGGATATTAACAACTGCTGCGGGGGCCATTTTATATGACGTGCTTAGTTTATATGTAGCACTGATTTTTGCACTAATTTACATTGTATACGGAGTTTTCATCAGCTATGTTAAAGGAAATGAAGCATTGACAGCACTCGTTGTCTTTACGTCATTATTACTGCCGTATTTACTGGAATACATGCAGTTTAGCGGAATCATTATCGGCATTTTCGTCGTGTTGCTGTTCGCCGTTGTGCAAGTCGTTATTTTAAAGCATACACAGCGTAGAGCACTTTATATCGGGACCGCTTTTTCAGTTTTAGCACTGGCGGTGGTTTCAATATTCCATGATGAACGACTCGTCTTTTTTGCATTTGCGATCATTGCGGTTTTCAGTCTGTTTCTCTTAAGTTTCTTAAGGTTATATTCTAGTAATAGTAAATTGCATGCTAGTTTACTATTCACCTTTACTGTCATCATCTTGTCATTAATAAACGGTATTCTTTCTCAAGAAGAGACTCCGTTACTCATCGCTCTTGTTTTGTTCTTTGCGATATTAGCTAGTGCTTTATATATCGTATTCAAGCGTACGGACCGACTGATGATCGATATGTTCGGGACATTATCGGCGATTGTACTGCTGAATATTATTACCCAGCTCAATATTTCAAGTGAATTGTCATTGCTTCTGATGATTGTTGTGGCATTTGGCGGACTGGTCGTTGCGGTGAAGCATGCGATTTTATTCATGAAATGGGTTAAGGGCATTACATTTTCTGTACTCGCCTTTTTCGTTCTAATGTTTTATGAAGTGGAGCCATTCTTCTCGTTGAGGCATTTGAACATTGTTCTTGTTATTGCAATGCTTGCCGTTCTTTATAAGGTTCTGCTTCAGTATAAGGCTGCACCGGTTGAAGAGAAAAAGAGGCTTTTCAAATTGGAAGATATTTATCCGTGCCTATTATATTTAATTGCCTTGCTTTATGTTTGGAAACTGGATTGGGCGTATATGCCGCAGCATTATACAACGTTTTTAGCATATGGTGTAATTGCGTTTGCCTTTGCCGCTGTTTTAGTCGTCAAACGCGAAATCGTCGGCAAATTTTTACCTTGGCTTGCTTTTGGCGTTTACGTGTTTGCGGGACTTGTTTTACTTTCGACTGTGTGGGTTGACGATCAGGCAGTTCTTGTCGCCCTTATCGTCCGCATTTTATACTTTGCTATACTGTGGGCAATTGTTGCAGATGCTTGGGAACAAGGTTGGATTTATAAAAATTACACAACGTTTTTCAGCCAAAATACAGAGAAACTCACGATCTCCAGTATGATAATTTCAATTATATGGATTTTCAGTATAACGAATTTCATGAATTTCCATGATCTTCTCAATTGGAGCTCAGCGGTTATTCTAAATACTGTATTCATTTTCATCTTCGCCTGCTTATCGCTGTTCCTTGCAGCGAAACGAAGCTACTCAAATTTGAAAATGGTCGGTATAGGCTTACTGTTCTTCGGGATTATTAAGATGATTTTCTTTGATTTATCCGAGCTCGATATTCTGATTCGTTCGATTTCGTTCATTATTATCGGTGCGATCGGGCTGGTCATTTCAAACAAGCTGCTTGGAAAAGGAAAAGACGAATAATTGTTATATAAAAATAGTCTGAGCGATTTTACTCAGGCTATTTTTTATTACAATTCGTCGAAATAGAAATAGTATTATGTTATATTTAGTGTATTATTACACGAGGTGATTCGATGGATCGAGATTTTATCATACAAATAACATCGGAAAGTTTGAAACTTATCCGCACTGAAAATAATTATACGCAAGATAAAATGGCTGAAATTTTGGGCATTTCGAAAAAGACACTCGTACAAATCGAGAAAGAGCGCACTTATGCAAACTGGACAACGACGATTGCGATTTGTGCCCTATTCCGCCATAGTGAAACATTGCAAAACCGTATTGGCGGTGATCCGATGGAAGTCATTGAACTTACTGCGCATAATGTCATCATTACCCCGCGCGAAAAAACGATGGGCGGGTATGTATGGTGGAAAAACATCGACGAACATAAAAAACACCGTCTTCAGCAAAATCTTTTAAGCAAGCATTACCGCATTTTAGACGACGAAAACTATCGAATCATTAGTACGTTTGAAGAAGAGGTCGTAATGGAAAAGTGGCAAGCGATAAAATCTATTATTTAACTAAAATATTCTGTGACCTCCTGCTGATTGGATTTTCCCCTGTCAGCAGGATTTTTTGATGCCGGGAAGTGATTTATTTCGGTTGAAAATTTCTTATAGTTAATACTCGTAAATAAACTTCCCCTCCCTGAAAATAAACCTCGAATTTCGGGTATGATTTATTAAACAACTTTTTTAAGGATGTGTGTACGATGTGGAAGGAAATTTATGCGGATTTACATATACATATTGGACGTACTTATAAAGGACGGGCAGTCAAAATAACAGGAAGCAAAAACCTGACGCTGACAAATATTTTGGAAACCGCTACATCGAGAAAAGGATTAGATTTAATCGGCATTATCGATTGTCATTCACCAGAAGTAATCGAAGAAGTAGAACAGCTGCTTCATGAACAAAAAGCAACAGAATTAGATGAAGGCGGAATTCGTTATAAAAAGACGACGCTCATTTTAGGAACTGAAATTGAGATTTACGATGCAAATTGTCATGGACCGATCCATGTCCTTTGCTATATACCAACACTTACGAAGATGAAGCAGTTTTCCAATTGGCTACAGCTTCATCAGAAGAACATCCATTTGAGCACACAGCGGACACGATGTGATGGCCGTACACTGCAGGAAAAAGTTCGTGAACTTGACGGTCTGTTTATTCCGGCACATGTATTTACCCCGTTTAAAAGTCTTTTTGGTAAAGGCGTTAAAAGCAGCTTAACGGAAGTTTTCGATCCATCACTCATTGATGGAATTGAACTTGGTTTAAGTTCGGACACAATGATGGTCAAAGGGATCAGTGAGTTGGCCCAATATAGTTTTGTAACTAATTCGGATGCGCATTCTTTAGGAAAGCTTGCCCGTGAATATCAGAAAATCCGGCTAAAGGATGCTAATTTTGAGGAGCTGAGAAAAGCGCTCCATCAAATTGAAGGAAGACAAATCATAGCCAATTACGGACTCAATCCCCTTCTTGGCAAATATCACGAAACGGTATGTGCCAACTGCGGCGAACAATTAATAGAAGAAGGTCATAGCCGTTGTCCTCATTGCGGAAAGGAACAACTGATCAAAGGCGTTGCAAAAAGAATTGTAGAATTAACGGATAACCCGCTACTGGAAATCAGCAGGCCTCCATACATTCATCAAGTTCCGCTCGATTTTATTCCAGGTATTGGTTCTAAAACAATCGAAAAGATGCTGGATGCTTTTGGTACCGAGATGAATATATTGCATGAGGCTTCATTGGATGAACTGAAAAACGTCATTCCCGAAAAACTCGCAGTGATAATCGACCTATCGAGAAAAGGAGAAATTGCCATAACGGGAGGCGGTGGCGGAATTTACGGGAAAATTGATACGAATTAAATCATTTATACCGATTAAACATCGTAATTCTTTCCACTTTTTAAATCATCATATTCGTACACTTTACTAAGTTATAGTATACTTAGTTGATAGAAATTTTATATAAAGGCAGGGTAGGAGCATAATGAAGAAAAAACGTAAATTGGGCATTGGCTTCAAAATTACGAGTGGATATATTATTCTCATAGTATGTTTAATCGTTGCGGCGCTTGTCTTGAATAATCAAATAACAAGTTTACAAAAAGAACGAAACGACATTATTAAATATGATTCTCAAATGCGTATGATGTCAAACAATCTGGAACGACAAATTCTTAATATGGAATCCTCCTTACATCGTTATCTAATTACAGACGATGAAAAGCATTTAGATAAGTTTAATGAAGAAATGGCAACATGGAAAGCTTCCTATGATGAATTAAGCACCATTGTTTATGACTTTTCAAGCGGTCAGGAACAGCTGGAAGTAGTACATAGCGGTATCGATGATTGGATTAACAATATTGGACAGCCTCTAATGAAAGCGATACTTGCTAACGATAATGAAGAAATACTTGCAACGTTCAACGGTGTTGAAAGCAGCTTAGCCATTAGTGAGCTGCAACAAAAATTCACTGCTTTCCGTACTTTTGAAACAGAAGCGATTCAAGAAAAAGTTTCGGAGCTTAATAATCAAAATACAGCATTAACGTATAGTCTTTTTGCGATCTTAACATTAATTGCGACTGTGACAATCGTTATTTTCACAATTATTTCACGTAATATTGCCGGTTCGATCAACGAAGTTACTGAAGCGATTCAGGATATGAATGCTTCAGACGGTAAAGTACGTAAACGTATTACTGCCAAAACGAACGATGAAGTAAAAGATCTCGTACTGGCAACGAATTCACTTCTTACAACATTGGAAAACCGTCAATGGTACCAAACGAACTTGGCCGAAGTTGTAACAGCCTACCAAGGTGTCGATACACTTGATGAATTAGGTGAAGTATTGCTGAAATCATTAACGACTCGTACACATTCGGTGTATGGTGCATTTTACATTCAGGATATTCGCAACCATAACAAATTCAATAAAATTTCTGCTTTTGCGGAAACAGGCGATGATGTTGGTCGTGACAGCTTTGAAGTTGGACAAGGCTTCATCGGTCAAAGTGTAAAAGAGAAACGTGTGTTAAGTTATGACAACAAAGATAATAGCTTCCACTACTTAGAAACATCACTTGGAAATATTCCGATCTCGAACGGTATTATCGTTCCTGTACTTTTCGGTAGAGAAGTCGTAGCTGTTTTTGAATTAGCTTCACTTAAGCCTTATAGCGAACAGCATCGCGAGCTTATTAAAGAGGTTGTTGTACATCTAGGTGTAACGATCAACAGTATTATTGGTCGTATGGAAGTTATTCGTCTATTAAATGAATCACAGGCAATGACAGAAGAATTGCAAGTTCAGTCAGAAGAGCTTCAAACACAATCTGAAGAACTGAAAATGCAAACTGAAGAACTGACAACAATTAATGAACGTTTAGAAGAGCGTACACGTGATGCGGAACAAAAAACACATGAACTGGAAAAAGTACAGGTAGAGTTAAGACAAAGTGCTGAACAGCTGCGTCAAAGCTCGAACTACAAATCAGAGTTCCTTGCGAATATGTCTCACGAATTGCGTACACCGCTTAACAGTATTTTAATCTTGTCTGAAATGCTTGCCGAAAACCATGAACAACATCTATCTGAAGATGAGCTGGAATATGCAAAAGTTATCCATGATTCGGGTGAAGATTTACTGAACCTGATTAATGACATTCTGGATTTATCGAAAGTAGAAGCCGGAAAAATGGATTTATGGTTCAGAGAAATGGATGTATATGAAATTCCACAGCATATTCAAAATCTATTCCTGCCGGTAGCAAATCAAAAAGGCTTGGAATTATCTGTTGATGTTGCAAATGATCTTGCGGAAATATTCCATACGGATGTGAAGCGATTCCATCAAATCCTAAATAACCTGCTTTCCAACGCATTGAAGTTTACGGAGGAAGGTTCGGTAACAGTGAAGGTGGATAAAGCACATATAACACCTGCCATGAGACAGCTAAGCGATACATGGATTACAGTTAGTGTGACAGATACCGGTATTGGTATTCCGAAAAATAAACAAAATATTGTATTTGAATCGTTCCAGCAAGCTGACGGTGCCACTGTTCGTAAATATGGCGGTACAGGCTTAGGTTTATCGATTTGCCGTGAAGTTACTAAACTTCTTGGTGGTTGGATTACTTTAACAAGTACTGAAGGCCAAGGTAGTACGTTTACAGTGTACTTGCCAAGCTTACCAGACGGAAATGCAGTTCAATCGAGCATCTCTGAACAGGAAGCAGTTTATACAGATGCCACTCCAGCACTTCCAATGGGTGTATCTAAATCGATATTTGATGAGAAGCATATTTTGATTGTTGATGATGATTACCGTAATATTTATGCGCTTCGTCAGGCATTGGAGCATAAAGGTGTTCACATTATAGAAGCGACTAACGGTGTAGAATGCTTGAATATTTTACAGACGGCAACACGCGTTGATGCTGTTCTGATGGATATTATGATGCCTGAAATGGACGGATATGAAACGATGGAGCGTATCCGCAAAGATTTACAATTACATGAGCTGCCGATTATTGCATTAACAGCAAAAGCGATGAAGCAAGACCAAGACAGAGCATTTGAAGCAGGGGCTTCCGATTATATTAGTAAGCCTTTAAACTTGGAACAACTATTCTCCGTACTAACGGTATGGCTCACAAGTGGGGAAAGTTTACGAAATGTATAGAAAGAAGTTAGAAGTACGATTATTATTGGAAGCAGTTTACACATTATCGGGATATGATTTTCGAAAGTATAATCAACAATCTATATTGCGACGCATTGAACATCGCATGAGACTCAATAATTTTTCATCAATATCACAATTAACCGAATCGATTATATATGATAAAGAGTTGTTAAAAGTATTGCTGAACGATTTTTCAATTAATGTAACTGAAATGTTTCGGGACCCCTCATTCTTTAGGGCGTTCCGGGAAGAGATCATTCCACAGTTGAAACAGCTTGATAAAATACGGATATGGCATGCAGGCTGTGCAACAGGCGAAGAAGTTTATTCAATGGCCATCCTGCTGCAGGAAGAAGGTCTGTTGGATCGTACGATGATGTATGCGACAGATATGAACGAAGATGTGCTGAAAAAAGCAGAGCAAGGTGCCTTCCCTCTTCATAAAATGCAAGCCTATACGAAAAACTATATTTTAGCCGGCGGTACAGAAAGCTTTTCCCAATACTATAAAACGGATGACAGCTTCGCCACGTTTCAACCTTATTTAAGCGAAAACATCATGTTTGCCCAGCATAATCTGGCAACGGATAAATCGTTCCAGGAATTTGATATTATCATTTGCCGCAATGTGCTCATTTATTTTACACCTGAGCTGCAGCATGAAGTGCATCACCTCTTTTATGATAGCTTAGCAAGAAACGGATATCTTGGCTTAGGAGATAAAGAAACATTGCAGTTTACTCCACTCGTATCCAAATACCGCACCGTTAATGGAACGGAGCGTATCTATCAAAAGAGATTTTAACAACTATATTTGAATATGTAAGAAATGAAAAATGGTACATCTATTATGGATGTGCCATTTTTTATTTTGGATAAACAGCAAAAAACTCAATTTTTCTACGAGAGAAAAATTGAGTTCTTATATTTAAATTCAGCTTATTAACTGTTGGCACGTAATAATAATACACACATATCATCCGGTTGATTATGCTGCTGTTCATTCTTCAATAAGTAGTCAATTGGTGAAGTTTCCGTCGACCAGTGGTTACTCGCAATTTTACATAACTCTTTATCAGATTCCAGCTCACATGGACCCATTGCTTCCAAAACACCGTCTGTAAAGAGGACAATTTGGATCGACGAATTATATGGAATAATCGCCTTTTCAATTTTAATATCTTCAACAAAACCTACCGCATAGCTCGTCGGCGTAATCGGTACAGTCTTTTCACCATCAACCAAAGCATAGCCTTTTGGATGACCTGCATTGACGTATTCCACTGTCTTTTTCTTCGTATCAATAATAAAATACACACCTGTGAAATAATACAATATATTTTCTTTTTCATTTTGCAGTAAATTCATATAACGATTCAACTCTGCAATAACTCGTTCAGGGTCGGTCAGCTTTTTAATAGCCTCACGCAAAACAGATGAAATATACATACAAACAAGCGATGCCGACACACCATGCCCCATCATATCCAATAACATGACAGCATAGCGATCTTCATCAAGCTTGTCCCAATAATATAAATCTCCTGCTAAATTTGATGATGGTAAATAAGAAGCGGTAATCGAAATATTCGGTTCATGAACTGGTGGGCTTAAAAGACTTTGTTGGACACGGGCTGCCAGATCCAACTCTCTTTGAATAATCTTTTCCTGATTTGTATGCCAGTCCAGTTCTTTTTTCAACCTTTTCCCAACACGTATACGGGCTAATAATTCTATTCGATTAATAGGTTTCGTTATGTAATCAATGCCGCCAACATCTAAAGCTTCCGACAACTTCACCTTATCTTCCAGTGCCGTGACGAAAATTACCTGGATATCTTTCCATTGAGGATTTTGTTTTAAAATACGACAAGCTTCAATTCCATCCATCTCTGGCATCATAACATCCAATAAAATAACATTAATATCATAGCACTTAGGAGCATTGGATGCATCTAGGTAGTCAAACATTTCTTTTGCAGATTGTACGGAAACAAACTTCTCATAACCATCACTTTTCAATATTTTTTCAATAACAAAGAGGTTAACTTGGTTATCGTCTACAACAAGAATGGTCATTACATCAACTTCTCTCTATTTTTTTAGATAAAGCATAATTCATTGCCCGTTCCACATAATTATACAGAAAACAACAGGTAAAAGAAATGCGGAGGCTTTCTTGTCGCATTTTCAGTCTATAAGTCTTATTAGCTATGTACTATGTATAATATAAGTAACTGATAGACTTGTTACGAAAGCTCCTACCTGTCTCTTTTTCTAAAATAAAAGTAATACGTTTTAACGAAAAATTTGCTATGGATTATCCTCATATATGTTTCCCACAAATAAAGGACGGGTAAACATATAAGTTATGTTTTTTTTTGAGAAATTTTGTATAGAATATTCTTTATTGGGGAAAGCGCTATTAGTCAGGGTAAATAATACGTTAAATCATACTTCTCTATATAATCTTATCTATTGCAATTGTAAGAGTGTACATATTATGATGAGCATAATTATTTAAAGAAAAGGATTCGATTTGATGAAAGAAATTTTGCTAATTCTATTATTACAACTACTTTACGTTCCTTTATTTACACTGCGTACAATTTTTTTAGTAAAAAATATTACAACGCTCGCTTCAATGATCGGAATCGTTGAAATGCTCATCTATGTGTTTGGTCTGTCTCTTGTTTTCAGCGGCGACCAAGGTTTTCTTGCAATGGTCGTTTATGCGGTCGGTTTTGGTCTAGGGATCATTATCGGAACGCGCATTGAGCAAAAACTGGCGATTGGCTATATTTATGTAACGATCAATACGCAAAAACGCAATGAAGAGCTGATCCAAGTTATGAGAAATGAAGGGTTTGCGGTAACGACATACGTTGGAGAAGGCCGTGACAGCCAGCGTTATAAATATGAAATTTTAACGAAACGGAATCGTGAAAAAGAATTATTTATGCTTGTTCAGCATCATGAGCCATCTGCGTTTATCATTTCATATGAACCGAAATCGTTTAAAGGCGGTTTCTTAGTAAAACGAATGAAGCAGCATAAGAAACATAAATAAAAAAGTCCAATGAAGAAAGTGGCAGTATTGCGCTCCCCCCTTCATTGGACTTTTTATATTAGTTCACTTTTTGAGCTGTTACTTTTTCCAGTTCCTGTCCTAAAAACTTCGCAAGCTGCAGCATTGCATACTTCTCTTCTTTTGACTCTGCGTCCGGGTTGTAGTTCGTATTTGTGTTAACATCATACGTAAATACTTCGCCTTTTGCATTGCGGATAAATTCAATGCCCGCTACATCAATTCCACTGTCTTTCAGGAAATTTGCATAGTTTTCAAGCAGCTTTGTTTCGTTGTTTTCGACGATTTCAAATTTTGCACGCTGTTCTTTCGGCTCTTCCCCTACCGGACAGAACAAATCGCCAATTTGGCATACGTCTGCAGGACATAGCTCAAATCCTTCTGATGTATCGACTTGAACTGAGTAGAAATACTCGCCGCCGATAAATTCAACACGTGTGATGTACGATTCAGGTGATTCGATATATTCCTGGATTAGCACAATTCCATCAACAGGCTCTTCGTAGTCCGGTTTAGCCAAATGCTCTTCAAGTGCAGCGATTGAATAGAACAGCTGAACACCCAATCCTTTTCCTGCACGATTATGCTTCGTAATAAACGGTACGATATTCAATGCTTTTGCTGCTTCAACAATTTGCTGTTTTCCAACAGCAGCAATTGTTTTCGGTGTTTTAATTCCGTGCTTTTCCAGTGCCGTATACTGTTTTACTTTACTTAACTCCAAGCGTAATGCATTACTGCCGTTCAATACTTTTCTTCCGTGGAATTCAAGCCAGTCCAGTACTGCTCCTGTCAGTTCAGGTGCGTAACGGTGATCACGCGTATGTGATGAGGCACTCATTCGGTTGTAGAATACGCCTTCTGGTGGGGCTTCAGTTAAGTTGACGATTCCCTCGTCTAAATGCCAAGTTTCATATGGTAAGTTTAATTCTTCTAAACGATTTACTAAGTGACGTGTCCAATCATCATTTTCATGGATTACGTAGATTTTTGCCATCTGTCATTCCTCCGATGTGTTACAAAGCTTTTACACAGAATTTTTCAACTTTAAAGATTATACTTCCATCATACATTAATTCATATGAAATTAGTATGATTTGCTACTTGGTAATTAATAAAATTTCTTTGGAAAATAATAAAAGAACTCCATAGCGTTAACTAAGGAGTTCTTTTAACGTGAATACTCTGCTACTTTGTTGCGTCCTGCCTGTTTGGCTCCGATATAAAGGGCACGGTCGGCGTTGCGTAAAAGTCCTTTCGTTTCATCCGTGTCATCCGGTACATTCGAAACGCCGATGCTCACTGTAATAAATACCAGCTCTTTCTGACCCTCTTCGGCTAAATCGGATTCAATTAAAAATGGTGTTACTTCTACACATTGACGAATTTCTTCACCTAATTGGACTGCTTCTTCCTTCGTCATATGCGGTAGGAGCATGACAAACTCTTCTCCCCCATACCTTGCCAAAACCGCTTCTTCCGGAACAAAGTTTTCCAGCAGCTTCGCAAAATTTTGAAGGATGAGATTCCCTGCATGATGGCCATACGTGTCATTAATTCGTTTGAAATAATCGATATCCATCATTAACAATGAAAACTGCAAATGCGGGTTCGCTTTAATCCGCTCCTGTTCCATCACTAGCCTTTTATCTAAATAATGATAATTATATAAACCTGTTAATGCACATGTCTCACTTTTCTCAACTGCCGCGCTGAAATATTTCGCTTTTTCCAGAGACACCGCAAAATACGTCGACAGTAAGTGAACGATATCCATCTGGTACTTTTCGAAAGCGTTCTTTTTACGTGCCGTTAAAATCAGCGTTCCTTCCGTCTTTTGATTACGGTGTATAGGAACTATCATGACACTATTCATATCGAAAGGAATAAAATCCGGAGCATCTTTTTCCCATTCTTTCGCACTAGAGAACACTTTTTTGTCTTCTGTCTGGAAGCAAATATGAATAAAGGAATCTCGTATTGAATCTGAATCAGCCTGAATTTCGATATCTTTTCCGTCTACTCTTGCACGCAAAATCACATATTTTCCTTGAATATGGTCCACAAGATACATGGCATCATGTGCAAAGAGCTGGCCCACCCGATTCATAAACAGTTCAATAATTTGCTGTGCGCTTAATCGGTCTGCAAGCTCATGACCAAACTCGCTTGCTTTACTGAGCGAATGGTTGACCCGTTCCGAAATATTGTACATTTTTGCAATAAACGTTATCGCAAAAAACGGAATGCCGAGCAGGAAAATCGCCGGTGCTCCTATTTCATTTATCAGAATAACTAATGTGACTGCAAACGGGATCGTAATAGTCGCACTGCCATAATCCCATAATATATGTTCACTGAAATACTTTTCGTTTTCTCCTGTAAAACGGTCACGCACATACAAAATCGTATGATTGATAAACAAATGCAATCCGACAAATACTGTTCCGTAAAGCAGTAAATGCGTTAAATTCGAATTCCCTACTTCAAACCCTGCTAAATGCACAATGCCAGCAGCGAAAAACGATGTATAGGCAAACATCCACGAAGTAAAAATAATGCGGTAAAACGCATCTTTATGATTTCTCATCTGGTAAATAATCGGCAAAATACTTAACTGGACGATCAGCATTTCTGCCCCGACACCATACAGCAAGAAGGCCGCCAATGTCACCCATTGCGAAAGAATAATCGTCGTATTCCCGATTTGGAATGGTATCGCTGTTGTGATAAGCGCGAAAATAGATAAATAGACGAAAATTTCCCAGTCAATCGGCTGACTTGGAAACAGAAAATATAATCCGTACATAAGGGGTAGCCCAGTAGCTAACCAAAGCAATAATACATTCTGTTTCGTTCTTCGATTAAATTCCATACCGGGCCCCCTTTTCCACTTTAACTGAAATGTCTGACAACTATTAGTATAACATGTCTACTAAGGATTGTAGCATGTTTTAGTTCCTAATTTTTTATTTCTATTATCCTAATAATTAGAGAAATAATAGGTTTTTTGCTATATCGTACTGTAAAATAATAACATAATATTACAATTATTCAATAATATTATTTGAAATAAGACAAAAAATGTAAATCTTTTATTTAGACTGTTGAATTACTTTTTCTAGATTGTTCCATACATAAATCTCTTCATCTAATGTCTTACCTCCTATATTTAATTGAACGGTTTTAACGTACTTAGCACCATAATATTGATAAAACTGTCTTGTTTTATTCGCTGCTAATACATCCACATAGATTTTTTGATAACCCTGCTCTAAAAAGTCAATCATAATTTGATTCAGTAGTTTTTTCCCGACACTTTTGCCTTGCCATTCTTCAAGTAAATAAATCGATGTTAAATCGCTTGCTCCTGCCTCTTCATTTGTATTACGTGTGCCCCCTGTGACAAAACCAATAATTTCTCCCTCATTTTCTGCAACAAAGATCGTACTTGTTTTATCTGAAATATTATTATCCCAAAGTTTTGTGCGTTCTTCATAGCTTAGCCCATCCAGAAAGCTCTGGGGAATAATGCCTTTATATGTAGTTCGCCAACTCTCAACATGGACTTTGGCAATCCCCGATGCATCACTTATATTTGCTTTGCGAATAATCATCCTGTCTCTCCCCTTCTGAATTACCGTATTTCGAATTGCTCAACGTCACCTGTTTGCATATCTTTCAACTCATATCGTCCGCTCTGAATTTCATTTTCTCCTAAAATAATTACTTTCCGGATATTTTCACGATTTGCTTTTTCCATTGCTTTTCGCAGTTTCTTTCCGCTTAATTCGACTTCTACACGATTTCCTTGCTGACGTAATTGCCATGCTAAACGCATTGCTTCTTTTTCCGTATTTAATGGAATAATAAAAATATCCACAAACGCCACGTTGGCATGAATTTCTCTTTGCTCCATCGCTGTATAGATAACATCCAAACCAAATGAAATGCCGACAGTTGAAATTTTTTCTTCTGAACCGATCAAGCCTCCAATGGCATTATCATACCGACCGCCGCCTCCAATACTTGATTTAATGGCACCATCTTTTAGAAACAGCTCATAAATCGTTCCTGTATAGATTTCCAGACCACGGGCTAAAAATGGATTAAACACACAACTTTCCCCGACATTTAAAACTTGTAAATAATCTAGCAGCTCGCCTAATTCTTCATAGCCTTGCTTAATTAATTCATTCTTCATTCGGTACTGTTCAAAATATGCGAGTGTCGGATTAGCATTCAAAAATTGTTTGATCAATTCAATTGTGGAAGGTAAAAGGTTCTGTTCTTCCAGTTCTTTCAGTAAAGTGACTTGATCGATTTTCTCCATCTTGTCGATTATGAGAATGACGCTATTTATTTTTGATTGAGGGACTTCAAAAAATTGCAGTAACCCTGCCAAAAGCTTGCGGTTATTGAATTGGATCACCATTTCAATATTCAACTTGTTAAATGCATCGATTGTCATCATCATTAGTTCTGCTTCTGCGGATTGGGATTCTATGCCGACAACATCCACATCGCATTGAGTAAACTCTCTAAACCTTCCTGCTTTAATCGGCCCATCTCGGAAGACTTTCCCGATTTCGTAACGCTTAAATGGCAATGATAATTGTGGGTTCATCGCAATCACCTTTGCAAAAGGTATCGTTAAGTCATAACGTAGTGCTAAATCACGTTCCCCTCGATCTGTTAATGTGTACATTTCCTTTAAAATTTCCGCCCCACCTGCATATTTGGAAGCCATTAACTTTGTATAGTTTAATATCGGTGTCTCCAATGGCTTGCATCCATACAATATAAACGTATCTTCTAAAGTGCGCCGTATGTTGCGTCTTATCACTTCCTGATTTGGCAAGTAATCCTGTGTTCCTCTTACGTTTTGATAGTCCATTTTTTTCATATAAATCGAATCCTCCTAATTTTGAGAAATAAAAAAATCGTATAATGATAAAGCTCCAAAACGGCTTTATTATACGATTCAATGCGAAAAAGTCTTCCTATTCATTATTAAAAATTTAATAAAGATAGCAAGACTACTTAATATGAAGATGTAATTGTGTAAACTGCTGAGAATATATGATGCCTTTCATAATGTTCTCCCCCTTTTTTAATTACTACACTATACCGGATGCTTCCATAATGTGTCAACTTTAGTTTCAGAATTTTCTATTTATATTTGTCGGACGTTCTAATATATTTTGATAAGTTCTAATATAATTTTATTTCTTCCAATAAAGTTCTAAAATATTCGACTAATGTTCTAATAAGGGGGTGCGTTGTTCTAATATGACCGTCTGATTAGCTAATATCACTCGCACTTCTTCTAATATCCTGCAGATTTATTCTAATAAAATCCATCTCTTAGATGACTTCCCAATAATTGTTAATTATCTGCATAATTTTTTTATTTTATTTATTAAATGACATGTATACGTTAAAATTGAAAATGTTGGAGGTCGAACTTCTACATAATGTATTTAGTGTAAAGGACTGATGGAATGAAAAGAAGATGGTTGTTTTTAATGAGTCTTCTCGTTGTAGTCGTGCTCTCTGCCTGCTCACAGAAGTCGGAGGAAGAGACAAAGGAACGGGTGAAAATTGGTGTCATGCTGTCTGATGCAGGACTTGGTGATCAGTCGTTTTCAGATCTTGCTTTTGAAGGTCTTGAGAAAGCACGCGATGAACTTGATATTACGTTTGATTACCGTGAACTTGAATTTACCGGTACATATAAACAAGGATTGGAAGAACTCGTTGCTGAAGGACAGGATTTGATTATTGGGATCGGGTTTACAGTCCAGGAGGATATGGAAGCAGTGGCTGCTGCTAATCCGGACGAGCAATTTATATTAATCGACGCAGTGTCTGACCTGCCGAATGTTCATAATATAACTTTTAAAGAAGATGAAGGTTCCTATCTGCTCGGGGCACTCGCTGCGATGAAAACAGATAGTGATACAATCGGATTTATCGGTGGTGTTAAAAATGAAGTAATCGAGCGTTTTGAAACCGGGTTTGAAGCAGGTGCCAAACAAGTAAACCCTGACATAGAAGTGTTATCCGAATATGCGGGTGATTTCGGCGATGATCAGCTAGGTGCTTCGATTGCACGCGATATGATTGAGCAAGGTGCGGATTATATTTATCCCGCTGCCGGCTTTACAGGGGTCGGCTCTATTTTGGCGGCACAGGAAGCCGGTGTACATGCATTCGGTGTGGACAGCGATCAGTTTTTCCTTGCTGAGGATACGATTGTTTCTTCGATGCTAAAACAAGTTGATACTGCTGTTTATGAGGCAATTAAAGAAATTGCAGAAACAGGGACACTTTCGGAAAAAGATAAAGTGCTTGGCATTAAAGAAAATGGTGTAAGTCTTGCACCAATCCGTGTTGTGAATTTAACTGCGCAGGAACAAAAGCAAATTGAACAGTTACAGCAGGAGCTTGCGGACGGTCAAGTGACGATTAAGTAGAAGAAAGGATCGTACAACAGTGAAATTGAAACAGAAAATATTAATGTTGGCATTGGTACCGCTGCTACTGGCTGTCTGTATTATCGGCTATAATATTAGCCAGCTTATGAGCCTGAATGCCTCAACGGAAGAAGTCGTGGAATCCTTAGTTGCCGTTGAGGAATTAAACAGCTCGGTTCAAAGCCTGCAAAAATCATTGAGCGTCTATTCAATCAATGTATCCGAGAACAACAAATATAATATTGAAACGGATTTAGCGCGAACTGAAGAAGTTTATAACGATCTGAAAGGCAGTTTTTCAACAGAACGCCAACGTCAGATTAGTGGACAGTTTGAAGAAAAGTTCGCAAAAATTGCCGAATCGACTGCCGCTTCCCTACAGGAAACAAATGTCGCGGAAATTAAGCGTCAATCCCAGCGTACGCGAGGAATCGTCAATGATGTAATCGAGCTGAAACGCGATGTGAGTGCAAACTATACGGCGATGCAGCAAGAGCTTGGCAATAAAATAAATGCGATTACATGGATTTCCATTATTTCTGCTATCGTGCTTATTATCGTAAGTGTCGTGTCGGCACTGTATTTCACAAACAGAATTGTTGGCCGCATCGGTCGATTAACGACAGGCGCCAAAGAAATTGCTGCTGGGAATTTAAATGTGCAGTTTGAAGATCAGGAGGCTGATGATGAAGTTGGTGAACTGCAAACTTCATTCCGCCAAATGACAGGTAACTTAAAGGAAATCATTACGCATGTATCGGACAGTTCAGATCAGGTTGCAGCATCTGCCGAGGAGCTGATGGCCAGTGCCGATGAAACAATGCTTGGTACAGAACTGATTTCCACTTCCATTCAAAATGTATCGGACGCAGCGGACAAGCAAAAGGAAATGTCGAGTTCCTCTGCTGCCTTTGCGCAAAAAGTACTGGAAGAAGCTGAAGAAATTGCGAATCAGGCAAATCAGGCGACAGCACTTTCTATTTCAACAAATGAAAAAATTGAAAAGGGTTCGGTGTATGTAGAAAACACCGTGTCTCAAATGAACCTCATTCAGTCGACAGTAGAAGAAACAGCGGATTCGTTAACACTTCTTGCTAGCCGTACGACTGAGATCGTCAATATATTAAAGCTTGTACAGGATATATCCGATCAGACAAACCTGCTTGCACTGAATGCTGCAATCGAAGCAGCACGTGCGGGTGAAGCTGGTAAAGGCTTTGCCGTTGTCGCGGATGAAGTGAAGAAATTATCCGAACAGACGAAGCAGTCCGTATCCGATATTTCGCGCATTGCCGCTGAAATTGAAAACGATACGACGACAACCGTTTCATCGATTCAGCAAGTGAAGGACCGCGTCAAAGCCGGGATTACAATTTCGCATGATACGAAGGCAACGTTTGATGAAATTCTTGCTATTATTGGGCAAGTACAAAATCAGGTAAACGAGATTACCGCTGTATCTGACAGCATCCATTCGAAAATGGAATCGGTGTCCGAACAATCACTTGAGATGGCGACGATTTCCGAAACTACGGCAGACAATACCGTGTCGGTCGCATCTGCTTCTGAAGAGCAGCTTGCTTCGATGTCAGAAGTAAATACCGCAGCTGGTTCCCTTGCCCACCTTGCCGAAGAGCTGCAAGGTATTGTGGCGAAGTTTAGAACATGACTATATTCCGAAATCCTATTATAGGGTTTCGGTTTTTTTATTGGCTTTGGATGGGTTGGTTTTATTAGAAGAATTGATGCCGATATTGGAAGTCCGCGGTGGGTTATTAGAACATCTGTTAAGTTTATTAGAAGTTATCTTTAAACGGGCTTCAAGTGTGGCAAAGTTTCTTTATTTTGCTGTATGCGGAATGCGGCTTCATGTTTTATTAGAAGAGTTGCGCCTGATATTAGAAGATCGCGGTTCGTTATTAGAACATTCACCGCCTTTATTAGCACATCCCGGATACTTATTAGTACAACCGGCGCTTATATTAGAACATCGGACTTTTATTAGAAAACTTTTCGATATATTAGAACATCCCCACAATTTATTAGAAAATCCTACCTCAGCAATTCGATTCCATACACAGAAATGTTATATGACAAAATATCCTGCTTAAAACATAATAAATTTTACTTAACTCCAATACTTCACTTCTAGTCTAAATAACTACCTACCTCCCTCATAAATTAGCCTTAAGTACTTTAAATTTAAACCGAAGTTATAGATATATTTTAACTATGACATTCGGAGGAAAATAAAATTATGAATATTGGAAAGAAACTACTCGGGAGCTTTGGTATCGTTATTGCGATTCTTATTTTTCTCTCAGCATTTTCTGTCATTAAGATGACTGAAATTGATGAGGATTATTCGTTCGTAATTCAAGATCGAGTTTATAAAGTAACGGAACTCTCAGCAATTCAAAATGCTACATCATTACAAGGGCTGTATATCCGCTCTTATGTTTTACGTCAGGACCCGGCTGATTTAGAAAGCCTTACTACTCAAAGAGAGACGATTGAAAATACAATCAGCGACATTGAAGGATTATTCAGAACAGCTGAAATGCAGGAACAAATCAAGACTCTAAAAGAAAACCAAGCACTATACAATGACTATGTAACCCAAGTTATTGACTATATGGATAACGATGAACTTGATAAAGCCAATAATATGCTATTTGAGTTCGCTGTACCTGCTAACCGCACAATTCAGCAAACAATCAACAGCATTGTTGATTTTCAAAAGGAGCAAATGCATACGACAAGCGATGAAACAACAGCAAGTGCAAGTATTAGTAAAACGCTGATGATTACGGTTTCCGTAATAGGGATTTTACTTGCTGCATGCTTAGGTTTTTTAATTACAATCAGCATTACCCGTCCGTTACACAGATTAATAAATGCAGCAAATGTTATTGCGAATGGCGATTTACGTGAGGAAGACATTCAGGTTAAATCCAAAGATGAGATTAAAGAACTTGCGACTGCCTTTAATGCAATGAAAGCCAGTCTTTCGAACTTAATCAGCAATGTATCGCTAAATGTTTCAAGTACAACGGCAGCTTCTGAACAGCTGGCGAGCAGTACCGATGAAGTGTCGGCCGCTTCCGCTGATATTGCAAAGCGTGTGGAAACTGTTGCTGAAGGCGGTAGTAACGCTGCGGCAATCGGAAATGACTGCGCTATCGCAATGGACGAGACAGCTCAAGGTGTGAGCCGAATTGCTGAAGCCGCGCAAGTATTGAACTCACATGCGATGGATATGCAAACAATTGCTGGAGAAGGCGAGCATACATTACAGACAGCTGAACAGCAAATGTCGGTTATTCAGCATTCTTCATATGAAACAAAAGAAAAAATTAAGCAGCTGAGCAGACAATCTGCCGAAATCGAAAACATAACAAAAGTGATTACGGATATTACAGATCAGACAAACCTGCTTGCTCTTAATGCGGCGATTGAAGCAGCCCGTGCAGGTGAACATGGTAAAGGATTTGCCGTTGTTGCTGATGAAGTGCGCAAACTTGCTGAGCAATCGAAAAACTCGGCATCACAAATTGCCGGCCTAACTTCGACGATTCAACAAGATACGAGAGAAGTTGAAGAAAGCGTTAATACAACAGTTCACAATGTTGATCAAGGTGTAATTTACTTACAAAATGCGCAAGTTTCATTTAATCATATTGTCGGTTCGATCACAGAGATGACTGCTCAAATTCAGGAAGTGTCTGCATCGTCCGAACAAATTTCCGCAAGTACTGAGGAAGTTGCGGCATCTATTGCTGAGATGGCCCATGCTGCTAACGGGGCTGCCGGTGAGATTGGCATAGTCCTATCAGCGGTTGAAGAACAGACAGCTACTATGCAGGAAATTAACGCTGTCGCCCAATCATTGAGCGAAGGCGCTGTCGGAGTTCAAGAACAAATTAATGAGTTTAAAGTGTAGAAAATATAAAAAACGCAAAAGCTGTAAATTCAGCTTTTGCGTTTATTTATATTGGACTCTACTAAACTCTAATCCAACGAATTAATCTGCTTGTACCATTTTCACTAGCACACTTGCCAATGCTTTCTTTTCGCTTTCATCTGCTACTTTCCATAATTCCTGTAGCACTTTTTCTTCACTGTTTCGAGGTTCTTCGTTTTTAGCTAAATGATCCGCTACAAACTTGGCGCCTTTTGCCAACATGTCATCGCTCAAACCTAGTCGTTCACCTTTAGCAAGCTGGTCGTTCAAATAGCTTTTGAACGTTGAAAAGCTTTCTAAAATCTGATCTTTTTTTTCTGGAGATAATTCATCAAGTTTTTTGTTAATGTTATTCATTTCACTCATTTTGTAATTCCTCCTAGATTGTGTTTTGGCGTTCCCCTAACAATTACCCGCCTCATTTGTAATTAAACTTTATTTCAAAAAAATCTTCTAAATAAAAATTATTATGCATAATATAACTATGATTGCTAAAAAACGGGTACCGCTTCTCCTGTGAGTGAGCAGTACCCGTTTTTACTATCTATTTTTTTCAGTTTTTTCAATATGCTCCATAATTCGTTTATGACGACGAACATCCCGCTTCGTAATTGGAATAACTTCATGTCGGATCATTTTGAAGAAGGAGACGATGAGTAAGAGCATGACGACTGTAAATGGAAGGGCTGATATGAGTGAAGCTGTTTGCAACGCTTCGAGCCCGCCTGAAAACAATAGTACACTTGCAATCGCAGCAATTAAAACACCCCAGATGACTTTTAATCGATTGTGAGGATTCATTGTTCCTTTATCAGTCATACTTGCCATAATAAATGTCGCTGTATCCCCTGATGTAATAAGAAATATGACAATTAAAACAATCCCTAATATCGAGGCGATCGTTGTTAACGGAAGCTGCTCCAACATAAGGAATAATGCGACAGTCAAATCAGTATCAACTGCTTCGGCGATTGTTGTGCCTTTGTTCAAATCAAAGTAAAGTGCCGAACCGCCAAATACCGCAATCCAGAAACAAGAAATAACCGGCGGAATGATTAAAACGCCGACGATAAATTCACGAATTGTACGCCCTCTCGATACGCGCGCTACGAAAGACCCGACAAAAGGTGACCAGGCAATTGCCCACGCCCAGTAGAAAATTGTCCAATCCTTCACCCACGTTCCTCCTGCATATGGCTGCAAACGTAAGCTATATTGTACAAAATTCGTAATATAATCACTGATCGCTAAAACGAAACTTTCCATTATGAAAACTGTAGGGCCTGTAACAAAAACAAATACTAGTAAAATCAAGGCCAAGTACATGTTTACATTACTTAATATACGAATCCCCTTTTGCAGGCCGCTAATAGAAGATGCCATATATCCAATGAAAACTACAACTATAATGGCTAGCTGTACCCAAATAGACATCGGTGTGTTAAAGACGGCATTTAAGCCACCGTTCGTTTGCAAAACACCTAAGCCGATTGATGTGGCAACACCCATTACAGTAGCAATAACAGCCAAAATATCTACCGTATTTTTAATGCCGCGATTTGTTCCTGTGACAGGCTCTAACGCCGTAGATATTAATAAATCCCTTTTTTTGTTGAACTGCATATAGGCCATAACTAAACCTATGATCGCAAATACTGACCATTGGCTAATTCCCCAGTGGAAAAAAGCATAACCCATTGCGAGACGGGCAGCATCCGTCGTTTGTGCCTGGACATCGTTAAACGGTGTTTTAAAGTAATGACTCATTGGCTCTGCAACACCCCAGAACACTAGCCCAATACCAAGACCCCCCGCAAATAATAGCGCAATCCAAGTATGGAACTTAAATTCCGGTTGTGCATCTTTTCCGCCCAATCGGATTTTCCCGTATTTTGAAATAGCCAGCACTAAAAGAAATACGATAATGATAAAAACAGAGAGCAAGTAGAACCAGCCAAAATAATCGGTTGTTAAACCAAATAAATATGTAGCAACATTACTGAAGGCATCTGGTGCCACACTACCAAAAATAACACAAAGTAAAATAAATACTGCTGATACTGTAAAAACAGTATTCGAAAAATATTTCCCTTTCATATGTTCACCTCTTTAAATACATTGAAGAGAAAATACCCATATTATGCTATTTTTAAACATCCTTACTATGAATGTTACTATCTTTCTATAATTATTTTGGCAATGCTCATTGGATTTACCACTAATTTTTATTATTTCCCAAAATACCATGCAGACGCATTCGAATATAAAATCTTATCGCTAGCATGTTTATCGAAAAGTTGCTGGATGAGCGTAATATCGGCCACTTCAAACGGTCTTTTTGCCCGGGTTGACGGCAAGTCTGTTCCGAACATCAAAGCATCCGGATTAATGCTGTAAATTTCCTGCAGGGCTTTTTGTATATCCAATTCGACACGGCCAAAACCGGTCGCTTTCACACGAACCCCTTTATCGACCAGCTTCAGTAAATGCGGCAGCCCTTCTTCGGATAACCCTAAATGATCAATCGAGATTGCCGGTAATTTCTCGATCGTTGCAGCAATTTCATGAAGTTCTTTTGCATCAATATACAGCTCGCTATGCCAGCCGACTAAATCGTGAACACGTCTTGCAAAATAATCGAGCTTCGATAAATCTTCCGAGCCCCCGCGTTTAATGTTAAAGCGCAATGCTCTGACGCCATTTTTGTGCAGTGCTTCAATTTCTTCGTCGGACACTGTATACGGCAATTGGGTTACGCCACAAAATGCCGGGCCTAGCTGCTTCAGTGAATGCAGTAAATACGTCTGATCAAATCCTTGAAATGAGCCCGAAACAATTGCCCCGCCTTTAATTGCTAGATCTTTAGTTTGTTCGCTATATGCGGCAACGTCATAGCTTGGCGGCATATACCCCTGACTTTCGATAATCGGAAACTGATAATCGATAATATGAAAATGTGCATCAAAAATTCTCATTTTCGCTTCCCCCTTTGTTTTTACTATATATTTTTTGTTAAAATATGTCTCTTAAAGAAGCGGGGGTTTTTATTAGAACAGTTGGTGCGGATATTAGAAAGAATCGGCTACTTATTAGAAGTTTCGAGTCGTTTATTTGAACTTCTGTTGTGGTTATTAGAACTTCAGGTTTTATTAGAACATGTGGGAGGTTTTAGGAACAGAATTTACTCTCCCTTTAATACTGTTTTAAAGTGTACGGTTTATATTAGAACATTTAACGCGGATATTAGAAAGAAGCGGCTGCTTATTAGAAGATCCGAGTCGTTTATTTGAACTTCTGCCGTGGTTATTAGAACAGTTGGCCAGTATATTAGAACTTCCGGATTTTATTAGAAGATTTTTCATGATATTAGAACTTTTTCAGTTTTATTAGAAAATCTCCTCTATAAAAAAGACTGTAAGGAATTTCCCCTACAGTCTCTTTCAGCTTAATTGTACACAAGTTCTTTTGGAACGCTTTGTTCTGCCGGGGTACGCTCCCCTAATACTGATCGTTCTACTAGCTCGGCGATATCGTAAGTGCCGACAGTATCTTCCACTTCTTTTGCTTTCGTACCGTCTGTCAGCATCGTTAAACAGTATGGACAGCCGGATGAAATGGCTGAAGCATTCGTTTCCAGGGCCTGTTCTGTGCGCGTAACATTGATGCGGGAGCCTTCTTTTTCTTCCATCCACATTAACCCGCCGCCTGCACCGCAGCACATGCTGTTTTCGCGGTTTCTTTCCATCTCCACCAATTTAACTCCCGGTATGGATTTCAGAATTTCCCTCGGTGCATCATATACATCGTTGTATCGCCCTAAATAACAGGAATCGTGGAAAACAATCGTTTCCTTTACTTCATGTTCCATAGTTAAGCGGGATGAACTGATCAGGTCGTACAGCATTTCCGTATGATGCAGTACTTCCCCTTGCCAGCCAAAATCCTGGTATTCGTTTTTGAAAATGTTATAGGCATGCGGATCAATCGTAACAATTTTTTTCACATTATATTTTTCAAACGTTTCAATGTTTGCTGTCGCAAGCTCCTGGAATAAAAATTCATTACCTAACCGGCGCGGGGTATCTCCTGAATTTTTTTCCAGGTTCCCTAATATCGCAAACTTTATGCCGGCCTCATTTAACAAACGTGCAAACGAAAGTGCTATCTTCTGTGAACGATTATCAAATGACCCCATCGATCCTACCCAAAATAAATACTCAAATTCTTCCTCACGTTTTTTCAATTCTTTTACTGTAGGAATGTTAATCGATGGATCCAAATCACGCCAATTTTCTTTTTCTTTGCGGTTTAGTCCCCAAGGATTTCCTTGTCGTTCTATATTGTTCATCGCCCGCTGCGCATCAGAATGCACGCGACCTTCCGTCATTGTTAAGTAACGGCGTAAATCAATAATTTTATCGACATGTTCGTTCATTACCGGGCATTGATCTTCACAGTTACGGCAAGTAGTACATGCCCAAATTTCTTCTTCCGTAATGACATCGCCGATTAAACTTGGCATTTCTACCTGGATATTCGAAGCCCCTTGCATTGCAAGCTGATTGCCATGCGAATTACTGAATGCAAAAGCCGGTACCCATGGTTTTATTGATGTAGCAACTGCCCCTTTTTCTGTTAAATGGTCTCGCATTTTTACGATTAGATTCATCGGAGAAAGGGTTTTGCCCGTATTTGATGCTGGACACATATTCGTACAGCGCCCGCATTCTGCACAAGCATACAGATCAATTAGCTGTGCCTGAGTAAATTCTTCAATTTTTCCGACCCCGAATGATTCTGCCTCTTCATCTTCAAAATCAATCTTCTTCGGTTTTCCTTTAGGACCAACTTTCTTGAAAAAGACATTGATGGCCGCAAAAATTTCATGTGCCTGTTTAGACTGTGGCACAAACACCATAAAGGCAAATACCGATAAAATGTGAACCCACCAGAAGCTATAAAACAGTACCGTACTCACCGTTTCACTTAACGAGCTAAAAGCAATGGCCAATATGCTGGAAAATGGCGCATAAGCAAAATCAGGTTCTTTGCCAATCATGACCGCTTCAAAAGCAAGCATGAGGAAAATGGAAAGCGTCAGTGCGCTTAAGCCAATATAAACAAACAATGCTTTTCCGTCACGTTTCCATTGCAGCCTCGCCAGCTTTTCAAAGTATCTTCTATAAAAACCATAAAGCACTGCAGCTAGCATGAAAAATACTGTCCACTCCTGCAAAAAGCTGAAGTACTTATGAAAATTTCCAAATGGAAGTTCATATCCTTCAATAAAGCCTTTAAGGATAATCTCGATTAGACCAACTTGAATAATGATAAATCCGTAAAATAGGATAAAGTGCATGATGCCGCTTTTCTTATCTTTAAATAGTTTCTTTTGCCCCACTACATTAACTAATACTGTATTCAAACGCTCTTTTAACTGTAAATCGAATTCCTCTTTTTTCCCTAATTTAATATAAGAATAGCGACTGTATAAAAGGTGTCCTAATAAATACAGTGCATAACCGGCAACGAGCAAGAACAAAATTAAATTTATTGTTGTAAGCATGTATCCACCCCGCATTAATTTAGTTAAAGGTATGTTCACTCGTGTTTGGAAAAATTGTGAGAAGCGAAATGAATAATTGAGTAGGTTAAACTAAATTGTTCTTTTTACCGTTGTCTTTCGTTTCATTCATATCAACTTCTGTATAATCGAAGCGGAGCGCCCTATTATGCAGCCCCGCCTTGATTGAGTAAAAATTATTTATAATTGGATCTGGTGGGAAACCGTTTTAATATCGATATAGTCCTCGATTCCTTGTCTGCCGCCTTCTCTGCCGGAACCGCTTTCTTTAATGCCTCCGAACGGTGCCTGGGCTGTAAATGGTGCCGCATCATTAATGCCGACCATTCCGTATTCCAGTTTTTCTGCTACACGGTGCACACGGGAGCCATCATTTGTATAGAAGTAAGCCACTAGTCCGTATTCAATATCATTCGCTTTTTGGATCACTTCATCTTCGTCGCTGAATTTAATAAGCGGTGCAACAGGTCCGAATGTTTCCTCATAAGTGATGACCATTTCTTCAGTTACATTACCAAGTACGGTCGGTGCATAGAAACTTCCTTTCGAAAGTGTTCCCTCATTGTAGTTATTGCCGCCGCACAGCACTAATGCGCCTTTAGCAACTGCATCCTGTACTTGGCTATCTACTTTTTCAACTGCCGCGTCGTTTACTAAAGGACCGATATTCGTTGATTCATCAATGCCGTCACCGACAACAAGTGCTTCTGAACGCTCCGTAAATTTACGGGCAAACTCATCATAGATCGTTTCATGGACATAAATGCGGTTCGAACAAACACATTGCTGTCCTGCAGATGAGAATTTACTTTTAATAGCTCCTTCAACCGCGAGATCAAGATCGGCATCTTCAAACACAATAAAAGGTGCATGTCCGCCAAGCTCCATCGAAACTCTCTTTAACGTATCAGCCGCCTGCTTTACAAGGATTTTGCCGACATCCGTTGAGCCGGTAAACGTGATCTTTCTTACCGTTTTGCTTTCCATAATCGGATTTACAATATCGTTAGTTCCGCCGATCAGTAAATTGACGACACCTTTCGGAAAACCAATCTCATCCATTAATCTGATAAGTTCCAGTGAAGATAATGGTGCTTCCCTTGAAGGTCTAAGTACGACTGTGCAACCTACTGCCAATGCCGGCCCCAGTTTCCGTGCAACCATCGATAGTGGGAAGTTCCACGGAGTAATTGCCGCAACTACGCCTAATGGTTGTTTAATGACAGAAATTCGTTTGTTCGGTACAGGACTCGGGATAATTTCTCCATATACACGACGCGCTTCTTCAGCAAACCATTTGAAGTAAGATACCGCGCTATCCACTTCGTAGCGTGCATTGACAATCGGTTTACCCATTTCCTTCGTAATGATTTGGGCAAAGTGTTCTTTTCGTTCAACAAGTTGGTCCGCCAGTTTATGCAAGTAATTGGCGCGCGTGTCTGCCGTTAGCTTCGACCATTGTTTGAACGCTTCGCTAGCTGCATCGATCGCTTCTTTTGTTTCTTCGCTTCCAACTTGAAAAACTTCTCCTACCTTTTGACCATCTACAGGATTAAGCACTTCCAAAATAGAATCCGTTTGAATCCATTCACCGTTAACATACATACCTTTTCCACCTTTCCATTCGTAGCAGATTATTAAATTACTTTGTTTTCAATGAGCTCTCTGATTTTTTCATCACTGTATCCGAGACTGCGCAATACTTCTTCCGAATGCTCTCCCAATAATGGAGGGGCATATCTGACTTGTGGCTTCGTTTCCGAAAATTTCACCGGAAATGCAGGTACTTTTAAGTTCGGCACATTCGGATGCTCAATATCGATCATCATTTCACGTGCAATGACTTGCGGGTGCTTTAATACTTGATCAATTGTTTGAATTGGACCACACGGCACCCCTGCACGATCGAGTTTTCCTGTAATTTCTTCACTGGACATTTGAAGGAAACGTTCCTGAATCAATGTTTCCAGTTCATCACGGTATTTCACACGATCAGCATTCAGCTTGAATTTCTCCTCGTTTTCCATATCTATCCATCCCAATGCTGTGCACATTTTATTCCATAGACCATCATTTGCAACCGCGATGACGACATCATTATCGCCTGTCTTGAATGCCCGATACGGTACGAGTGAACCATGTGCAGTGCCCATTCGTTTCGGGTACGTACCTTCCGCCATGTAGCCGACTGCCATATGATTTAATAGCGCCACTTGGCTATCGAGTAAACTGATATCCAAGTACTGACCGATCCCTGTATTTTTTGATGCATGCAGCGCACTGACAATACCAAATGCCGCAAACATGCCTGTCGTTAAATCCGCAATGGACATCCCTGCTTTAGCCGGTCTGTCCTCCTCACCTGTAATACTCATCAGACCCGCGAATGCCTGCAACAGAACATCGTAGCCGGCGCGGTCTTTTTCTGGCCCTGTACGTCCGAATCCCGAAATGGAACAAAATACAAGCTTCGGGTTAATTTCTTTTAAAGTTTCATAACCTAAGCCGAGTTTTTCCATCGTCCCAGTCCGGAAATTTTCAACTAGAACGTCTGCGTCCTTTACGAGCTCTTTAATGATCTCAATGCCTTCCGGAGATTTTAAATTGACCGTTATCCCTCTTTTATTGCGATTAGCCGCTAAGTAGTAGCAGCTTTCATCATTCCACTTTGGTGGTATAAATCTTCTTGATTCGTCGCCAGAAGACGGTTCTTCCACTTTGATGACATCCGCTCCCATATCGGCCAGCATCATCGTGGCATAAGGTCCTGCCAGTGTCCGGGACAAATCCAGTACTTTAAATCCTTCCAATGGTAGTCTCACGTGATCTCTCCTGTTCTTTGCTGCATAATCAATTATCTTACAGCTAACTTACTGCCTTTAAATGCTCTGCGCAGTTCGCCGCTAATAATATTTTTCTGGATTTCCGATGTACCTTCATAAATTTTCGTAATTCGTGCATCGCGGTAATAGCGTTCGATCGGATAATCTCTTACATAACCCATTCCACCGTGAATTTGTACAGCAAGATCCGCTACTTTGTTGTAAACTTCCGAAGCGAACAGTTTGACCATTGCCGACTCTTTTACATTTCGAACTCCTTGGTCTGTCTGCCATGCGACTTTATATGTTAATGCACGTAATGCTTCTGTTTGCATACTCATTTCAGCTAGCATATGCTGAACTGCCTGGAACTCGATGATCGGCTGACCGAATTGTTCACGCTCATGGGCATAGCTGATTGAATGTTCCAATAATTTCTCGCATGATCCTAAGTTACGGGCAGCTAATCCTGCACGGCCGTTTGCTAAAATTTTCAGTGCATTGACATAGCCCATGCCTTCTTCACCTAGCACGTTTTCCGCCGGCACTTCCAAGTTATCGAAGAACAGCTCGGCCGAATGGGAACCACGCAAGCCCATTTTGTTTTCTACTGCACCGAGGACAAACCCTGGCATATCCTTTTCCACGATGAATGATGTAATACCCTTTGCACCTTTTTCACGGTCCGTTACCGCCATTACGGTAAAAACATGTCCATCGACTGCATTCGTAATATAATGTTTTGAACCATTTAAAATATATTTATCGCCTTTTCTGACAGCTGTCGTTTTCATGCTTAATGCATTCGATCCGGCTGTCGGTTCTGTTAAAGCAAATGCTCCAATCCATTCACCAGTCGCCATTTTAGGAAGATACTTCTGCTTTTGCTGCTCGTTTCCGAGTTCGATAATTCCTACACTGCCGATGCCGTTATGGGCCCCGATTAACGTTGTATAGCCGTTATGCGTTTTTCCGATTTCTTCAAAAATGGCACACTTTCCGACCATATCGAGTTCAAGTCCGCCATACTGCTCCGGAATGCTTAAACCGAACAGCCCCATATCCTTTGACATTTCAACAATATGTTCCGGAATCTGGTCGTTTTCTTCAATTTCCATTGCAACCGGCTCTACTTCTTCATATATAAATTTACGAACCCCTTCGCGTAATAGCTCGATATCTTCACTTAATTTAAAATCCATCCTAATCTCTCCTCTAACGTTTAATTTTTTGCATCTATTATTAAATCCGTAAATTTGTACTTACCTTTTTTTGAGAATAAACGGTACATCAAGCACAATTTATGTATAATAATAAAAAGAATTGTACTTTTCATTCATCCCAAAAGAGGTGTAGTAAATGATTAAACAACTTACGAATACTATTTCCAAAATAACATTACCGTGTATATACAATTCGGAAGTGAACTGTTATTTAATCGAACAGGAACACTCCTACCTGCTTATCGATACAGGGGAAAATAATGAAGAAACCCTGCTTTTCTGGAAACAATTAATCAATCAATTAGAAAAGCCCATATCCCATATTCTGCTCTCCCACACACATACCGACCATATCGGTTGCTGCCACTATTTACAGCAATTAACCGATGTAAAAATCATTGCATCACAACATAGTAAAGAAAAACTAGTAGCTTTAAAAAATAGCCCGAAAAATACTGGTTTAATAGATGCTGCTGCCCAATATGGCTATGTTTATCCGTACTCACCTAAACATTTGATTGATGAGCAACAGGCTCATGATTTTGAAATCGATGAAACATTTGAAGACGGCGATACTATCCGCATCGGTTCTTCCATCTTCCAAGCGATCGCAACCCCTGGACATTCGAACGATCTGTACTGTTTTTACGATAAAGCTTCGTCTGTACTTTTCGCGAGCGACCATTTAATCGGGGATTTCAATCCTGTCCTAATTATTGAAAAAGATCATTTCAATCCTTTAAAAAGTTATTTTCATTCTTTGGATAAAATTAAAGATTTCTCATGTAATCTTGTTTTATCGGGACACGGCGACAATATTGAAAACTTTAACGCCTTGATCGAGACAAACCGCAATAAGCATTTAAAAAGGCTGCAGCAATTATCGGCCCTTTTATCCGAGAAACCGAAAACTTTCCCATCCATTATTCAGGACATTTACAATAAGGACATTGCAAAAGCTAAAACACAAGTGATGCAAACATTAAGTTATTTAAACTATTTACTGGAACAAAATGAGCTGAAGATCATTAGCAATCAAGACAGCATTGAAATAACAACAGCAGATCATGTAAAATCCTCATCGTAAACAGCCATTCTTTTAAATAAACTCCCTATCTATTGTTAGTTGATAGATAGGGAGTTTTTATTAAAAAGTAAGGTGTATGATAATCCGTGTTCACTTAACTAGGGGATTGATTAAGTGAATCCGCTTACCACTTCACGTCACTTTTTAATAAGTACGTCACACTTTGATTTCACACGTTTTGCCGAGTCATTTTGCTTTTCATTTTATATTTTCAAGGGGAATCCAATATAAATCTTTTGCCTGTCATTCGGGGAAAATGAATAGGCAAATTTAAAGCCAATTATTTTTTGCTAAGCGCCGATTCTTTTACTTCCTCTTCAAGAATCGGTAATGTGTCCAGCAATGTATGAAAACCAATAGCTGACGTTAATTGAAATACTTCAAGCAGTTCACCTTGTGTTGCACCGTACTTGATGGCATTTTTCAAGTGCACTTCAATGCCTTTTTCAAACAGATGGGTTGTCGATGAATCAATCGCAATGTAAATGAATTCGATTAATTTCGGTTGCAAAATCCCTCTTCTCGTTGGGATTGTTAGAAACTCGTAATACGCATCGAAATATTCAGTATCCATACGGATCAGATCATCCCTGAAATCATTCCAGTAACCCATTGTGGCGATAAATTTATCTTTAAGCGCCTGCTGTTCTTTTGTATAACCAGACTTTTCTTCTTCTGATTTCGTATAGTGTTTCATCATTAACGGTATGCCTACAGCACATGTATGAACACCTAAAATGCTGACAACTTTCAATACTTCGGTAATTTCTTCTTTAGAGGCACCTAATAGCAGCGCTTTGCGAATATGGTGTTGGGCTGCTGCCATATTCAAATGGGTCGGTGATGCACTGAGCGCGATATTAATCAGTTCTCTTGTGACATCATCCAGATGGCCGTTCCTCCATGGTGCTTCGGTAAAGCTTTTGTAAATGTTCAGAAATTCTGGATCTTCAGCCAAATAGTGAGCGATTTTTTCATTCCAGTATGAGTAATTTGGGTTCATCAGCTCACTCCTTTTATTTGCCAAATGATTCGGGAACTGCACCAAGATTTCGTTTGTAATAGAGCATTGCTTCTTTATCCGTTTTATGAATATCTACTACTTGACCGATTAAAATATAATGATCGCCAGCATCGACGACATTGTACTTTTTACACTCTAAATTAGCGAAAGCATCTTTAATGACCGGCACTTTATTTTCGGATAATTCCCAGGAACACTTACTGAAGCGATCCGGCTCCTTTTTGCTGGCAAATGCCCAACAAGCATCTCCCTGGTCAGCCGCTAAAATATTTACCGTGAAATAGTCGGAGTGTTCGAATGCTGCATAACTTGTTGATTTTTTATCGATACACCATAAAATCAGTAATGGATCGATTGAAACCGATACAAAGGAATTGGCAGTTAACCCGACCGGTTGATTATTGGCATCTACCGTCGTGACAACAGTTACACCAGAAGGATAGCTGCCCATCACCTCTTTAAAAAGTTGTTCTGTATTTGTCTGTACCTCATTCATATTTATTCCTCCTCTTCTTCATTTCATTAATTTGCTTATATACATCGCATACTTTTCCAGGATACCGTTCATTTCCTGTTGAACTTGGTCCGTCAGTTCGTTTTTCTCATTGAAGTCCGAAGATGTCGCAAAAATATATTCCGGTAATACAAACATTTTTAAGTAATTGGCAACCGGCTTCACCGAACTTTCAATAGCAAGATAATGCAGTGAGTTTCCGCCTGTAGCTGCAAATAACACACATTTATCGGCAAAATGTTCAACCGGCACGAGCTCAAACAGATTTTTTAGAACGCCCGGCATCGAGCCATGCAAGATCGTCGTTCCAATAATATACGCATCTGCCTCCGCGATTTTTCCGATTACTTTTTGCGTATCCTCATTGTATTGATCGATTGGTTTACCTGCGCAAAATTCTAGCTGAACATCTCTTAAATCGAGAAATTCCATTTCGGCATTCTGTATTTTATGCTGCAAATCTTCAGAGAGCTTTTTTGTTAATAAGCTCGTTTTTGAACCGACTAAAGTGCCGCTAATGCTTAAGATTTTCATCTGATTCACCTCTTTTATGGAGCACCTGTTACATAAATCGTCTGGCCTGTAATGTAGCTCGCTTCATCGGAACTTAAAAACAATATTGTGTAGGCGATATCTTCCGGTTTACCGGTACGTCGAATCGGGTTTTGACTGATCATCGCCTGCTTCATTTTTTGGAAATCTTCAATTCCCCGATTTTTCGCAAGACTTTCGGATACGGCACTCATCTCAGTGTCGATAAATCCGGGTGCTACGCCGTTTACATTAATATTGTTTGGCCCTAATTCAATTGCCAATGTGCGTATCATTCCTTGTATGCCTGCTTTTGCTGCTGCATAGTTCACTCGTCCTTTAGCTCCCAGTGCAGCCTGAGAAGAAATGAGGACAACTTTACCGCTGTTTTGTTCCACCATATAAGGAGCTACAGCCTGTGTAATGAGGAAAGCCCCTTTTAAATTAATGTCAATGACAGCATCCCATTCTTCTTCTTTCAAATTCGGCAGCAGATTGTCTTGTAAAATACCGACACAGTTAATTAAAATATCGATTTTCTTAAAATGGGCGATCGCTTTTGATACGGCTTCGTTTACGAGCGTTTTGTTAGTAATGTCAACTTTGAATGTCAGCACTTCCACATCCGCATTGCGCAACTGCCCGGCTGTTTCTTCAAGCTTCGTTTCATTCCAGTCGAGCAGTACAAGCTGTGCCCCTTCCTGTGCCAACAAAGAGGCCGTTTTGGCACCGATTCCATTCGCCCCGCCCGTTATCAGGACTACCTTTTGCTGAAAGCGCATAAAATTCTCCTTTGCAAAGAAAGTGAGGAAATTTGAAAATGCTTAAACTTCCTGCTCATTAAACCACTGGATGGCTCCTTTTAAGCCAAGTTCCGAAATCTTTTGCTGAACAAGCTTGATGCCGTCTGCTGTATGGATAATTGCATCTTGCTCAGGACCGAACATGACCCCTGTACGGAACCCTTGTAGATCCATAATGCGGTTGTGCGCCTGCTTTTTCAGTTTCAAAATATCGAGCGGTGTTTTCGCGATGCCTTTAGCGATTTTTAATGTTTCCTCTTCCAGTTCACCTGAGTTCACACATTTCGCCGCAATTCCGTACTGCTCCGCTTCACGGCCTGAAATACGGCTGCCTGCTGTTAAGTCGAGCATTTTAGCGCGCTGATGACCGATATGCCAGCCCCAGTAAATTCCTACGAAACCTCCGCCAAGCGGAAGTGACGGGAACCCGAATTGTGTATCTTCATCGGTAATAACAATATCGCAGCTTGCAAGAAGCTGTGTACCTCCAGCAAGGGCATAACCATGTACTTGGGCAATGATCGGCTTCGGATATTCCCAAATACGCAGCCATCTGCGTGTATATTGCTCCAGATTATTTTTGTCTTCAATGACAGATGGCGATTTGTATTTTTCCACGTCATAACCAACACTAAATGCACGGCCGCTTCCTTTAATAATGAGTACGCTTACACTGTCGTCATGTTCCAGATCATCAAGCGCATAATCCAAATCTCTGAATAAATCTGCGTTCAATGCATTTAATTTCTCTGGACGATTTAAAATGACGTAGGCAATTCTCCCTTTCTTTTCTACTAATACAGCCTTTTCTTTTACGATTTCGTTTGACATGTATAAGCCTCCCTTTTCCTATGTTTTTTAGCTGAAATTCAAGTCACCTTTTAACAGACTTTTCGCTACTGTACGACGGTGGATTTCCGAAGTCCCGTCAGGAATTCTAAGTGTTCTTGCTAAACGGAAGCCTTCTTCAAGCTCCAGTTCATTGGAAATACCAACGCCACCGTGAATTTGGATCGCTTTGTCATAAACACGGCCCATCATTTCCGTACAATATGCTTTCACCATTGAAATTTCTTTCGCCGGAGTTTTTTCCGAATTTTCAATCTTCCATGCACAGTGTAATGCCATATTGCGAGCTGCGTAAATATCCATTGCACAATCTGCCAACATTACTTGAATCATTTGGTGTTCGCCAATTTTTTTACCGAATGTTTGACGAATGTTTGCGTATTCTACTGCTTTCTTTAATGCCCATTGTGCTGAACCGATACATTTACCGCTCATACCTAATCGGCCGTTATTAATACCGTGAATTGCTTTTGTGAATCCATTGTCTACTTCGCCGATCACATGTTCATGAGGAACGCGTAGATTATCGAAACTTAAAATCGTTGCATCGCCGCCAAGTGAACCCATTGTCGGAATAACTGAATCGACATTGAATCCTTCCCAGCCTGTTTCAACGAAGAAACAAGAGATACCGCCTTTTCGCTGTGCGACAAGTTCAGGATTTGTCACTGCAAATAACATACAGTAATCGGAGTGCGCAGCATGTGAAATCCATTGTTTCGCACCATTGATCACCCATGTGTCGCCGTCTTTTACAGCACGTGTTTTAATTCCCCAAACGTCCGACCCGGCATCTGGTTCTGTTAAACCAAAGCAAAGTGTTTTTTCACCGCTCGCAATACCCGGCAAATATTTTTCCTTCAGCGCAGGCTGCAGTCCTGTCAATACAGGCGTCAATCCGTTTGTGAAAGGTGAAGGGATAATGACATGCTCGATTAATTTTCGGTTTGGATACAATTTGTTCAGTGCTTCCGCTACAAGTAAAGATGTAACCGGTCCTAATTGTTCACCGCCAAGCTCTTTATCGCCGAACATTGTATAAAACCCGGCTCTTGCCGATTCCATTCGTACAGTTTTTCGCAGTTCCTCCACCTTCGGGGAACGGCGGCCATCTTCTAAGTAATAGTTTCGCGAGTTATATAAAACATCACGATTTGCTTCCTCTAAAGGGATAACTACTTTCTCCACAAATTGCTTTAATGCACCGATAATTTCTTGTGTGTCTTCCGGTATACGAAAATCCATAACTGTTCTCTCCTCTATTAACGTAATTTATTAGTTTACTAGTTTTTAAGCGTAATTAAGCCGTCCGCAATTTTAACTCCGTGACCTTCATCGAAAACCATAACGGGATTTAAATCCGCTTCCAGAATATCATCTTCAACTGTTGCAATTACTTTACTGAAGTCGGAAATCAACTTGCTTAATGCATCGATATCACGTGCTTTTTTCCCGCGGTATGCTTGCAGTACCTGACTTGCACTGAGCTCTTCAATCATTTCTTTCGCCTGTTCAATGGAAACAGGTGCCTTTCGCATTGAAATGTCTTTTAATACTTCGATATAAATACCGCCAAGACCGACAATGACCATCTGACCGAAAATCGGATCACGCTTTGAGCCGACAAACATTTCGGTAAAGTCGCCTTTAATCATTTCCTGGATCAATATCCCTTCGAAAGTTGCGTTTGGCGTTTCTTCGATAATGGCTTTTAATTTATTAAATTCTTCGATTACCTGTTCTTCTGATGTAATGTTCAGACTGACAAGCCCTTTGTCCGTTTTGTGCAATATTTGCGGGGACATCCCTTTTAGCACAAGCGGGTATTGGAAATCCTTTATTATTTCGATCGCTTCCTGCTCGGTTTTGACAAGCTGTTCTTTCGTAATCGGCAAATCAAACTGCTGTAGGAACTTTTTGCTCGTATATTCTGTTAAATCACCGCTAAGCCCTGTTAAATCGGCATTCATATTCGGGACTACTTCTTCAAAATTTCCACTGTTAAATTCACCAAAATCCTTCATTGCCCTTAACGCAATGACAGCTCTCGTCGGATCCTGAATTACCGGTACTTCTGCTTCCCTGAATGCCAGGCTCGATTGCGGACTATTGATTGTGACCGTTATTTGAGGGATATGCGGGAATTTATCCTTCATCCTTCTCAATGTTTCAATTCGTTCTTTAATCGAATCATGCTTTAATCCTGCAAACCCTAAGAAAATAATGGCCGTATCATAGGAGCCGCTCGATAGTACAGCATCAATAAAATCCTCAAGCAATGTCGGGATATACGAAATTTGGGCTGTCGTATCAATCGGATTTTGCGTGCCTGCAATCGGCAATATCACCTTTAATTTTTCTTTAACATCATCCGGTGTTTCAGGCAATGTAAAGCCGCGTTCTGCCAGCTGATCTGCCAGCATAATTCCTACACCTCCGGAAATCGTAAACACTGCTGCCCGGTTTCCTTTTGGTGGTGGCAGTTGGGAAGCGACATATGTAACATCCAAAAATTCATCGATTGTCGTTGCACGGTAAACACCGCTTTGACTGAATACTGTATCGAAAACAGCATCCGAACCAACGATTGAACCGGTATGCGACATGGCCGCTTTCATTCCAACTTCCGTCGTGCCAACCTTCAGTGCGATAACAGGCTTATTATTTTCTTTTGCAAGCTTGAACGCATTGATCAGTTTATTTCCGTCTTTTACGCCTTCAATATAGCAGGCAATGACATTTGTGTTTGGATCTGTCGCCAAATATTCAATACAATCGGCTACATCCACATCTGCCTCATTTCCTGTTGCGATAAAATAGCTGAATCCGATATTTTGCTGTCTTGCCAGTGTAAAAACGTGGGAACCGAATGCACCGCTTTGACTGACAAACCCGATTTTACTGTCCAGCGGTTTTTCATCTTCAATAATTGTTGAAAATGTGCCGTAAAATCCTAATTGAACGTTGAACAATCCGAGACAGTTTGGACCGAGTACTCGGATGCCGTATTGCTTGGCGATTTGTACAATTTTTTGCTGTTCCAGTTCACCTTCATGACCGATTTCTCCAAAGCCTGCACTGAAAATGACAACGGATTTTACCCCTTGCTTTGCACACTTTTCCAGGTTTTCAATAACGGCAGAACTCGGTAATGCGATGATGGCAACATCCACTGAGTTTTCTACACTTAAAATGTCGTGATAGCATGTTAAACCATTAATCTCGTCATACTTCGGGTTGATTGGATAAACGTCGCCTTTATATCCGTAGTTTTGTAGATAGCTTAAAGGTCTGCCTCCAATTTTTTTCAAATCAGGAGATGCCCCGATAATCGCAATACTTTTTGGATTAAATAATGCATCTAAATTATTTAACGTCAACACTTCATTTGTCACGATGGCTAACACACCTTTCATCTGCATCATATATTTATTGGTTACACTTTCTATAAAGCAAAACGCGTGCCAAACATCATTTTTTCTGCAAAAACCTGTTTTTTCTTTTGTTTTTTTCGTTCTCCCCCTTTATAGACCGCTTATAAATAAAGAACTTATGCATCCTCATTTCATTGTGTTTCATAATTGAAACGAATTAGTTTCAACAAAAAAACTCTCCAGTGTCATTCCACTAGAGAGTCTTCTATATTATTTCAAATTGAATTCATTCATTTTTCTCCACAGCGTACTTCTACTAATTCCGAGTATATCGGCTGCTTCTTTTTTATTCCCGTTTGTCTGTTCGAGAATTTCTTTGATTTTCAGCACTTCAATTTCTTTCATTGTTTGCTGAAACGTTTCATTAATCGATTGTGTTTCATATAGTAAGTATTCATTTTCTTTTATTGATTCTTCTAAGTATTCGATGATGAGATTTTCTTCAATTTCATTGTCCGAACCAATATATGCAAACAGCCTTTCAATTGTATTTTCGAATTCCCTTACGTTTCCTTCCCAACTATGGCTTTCCAATATAGAAACTAATGAATCGAAATATTTATCAATTATAGGGCTTAGTCCCTTATAGTTTTTATTCGTGTAATTACGTAACAGTAATCCGATATCCTCTTTGCGCTTGTTTAAATCCGGTAAAAATAAATTAAGAACCGCAATCCGGTAATATAAATCCATTCTAAATTCTTTGGATCTTACACCTTCGATTAAGTTAACATTCGTTGCGGAAATAATACGTACATCGACAGGTACAGATGTTGAAGCTCCGACACGGCGTACATTTTTTTCCTGCAATACGCGCAACAGTTTAGCTTGCATACTTAAAGGCAGTTCACCGATTTCATCTAAAAACAATGTTCCATTATGGGCGATTTCGAACAGACCGGGTTTCCCGCCTTTAATCGCTCCTGTGAATGCTCCCTCGCTATAGCCAAAAAACTCGCTTTCCAATAAATTTTCCGGAATGGCTGCGCAGTTTACTGCAATAAATGGCTGGTTATATCGATTGCTGGCATTATGAATACTTTGCGCAAATAATTCTTTTCCGGTTCCTGATTCCCCTAAAATAAGTACATTCGCATCTGCTCTGGCAAATTTCTGAGCCTTCATTTTGGCTTTGATCGTTTGGTTACTCTGGCCAATAATATCGTCGAATGTATAGATTGCGCCTTCGTATTTTTTATTAAGCTTTCTTCTTACTTTATTTTCTTTTTGCTGCAGCGCTTCAATATCGGATAAGATTATAATATTTCCGTCAACTGTTTTATCGACGTGAATTATATGCTTATCCATCATAAGCGATTTGTTTTTATATTTTAAAATACTGTCCTTTGCTTCTTTCGGGGATAAAATCTCTTCCAGCAGTTCACCTTTATCTAAAATTTCTGAAATATAATTCGACTCGTAGTTCTTGTCCTGTTCCAATTCCAGAATTTTAATTGCCGCCTGATTGATATTAATGATGCGGTTCATTTGATTCAAGCTGATGATCCCGTCATGGAAATTTTCCATTACAATGCTTTGGCGCTTCTGATTACTTCTCTCCAGCACTTTTGCTCTTAAAATATCAAAAGCAATCCCGACCGCCAATTGGATCGTTTCCTGGTCATACCATAAGATTCCCTTCATGCCATGCTTCTTTGCCAAATTAACAATTAGCCCTGAACCAATAATGACGTTTTGTGTATCTTTACTTAATTCTTTTACGACTTCTTCCGCATTTTCAGCCGAAGTGTAAACATGCTGCTCGATATTTAATCCGAGTATTTCTTTTAACTTCACTTCATTATAATTTTTATCTTCGTTTATAAATTCTTTATAATAATTGACGACACATACTTTTTTCGAATACTTCGAAGCTTCCATTAATGCTTTTATAAAGTCTTGTGTCTGAACACGTAACGGAACGATATAGCCGCGTACATTCAATTTTTTTAAACGTTCCGCCAGCACTACTCCGCAAATTAAAATATCGTCATTATTAATATAATTCGGGTGATTTAAAATATGTAATGAGCTCACTTCTTGTACAACCAAATTTTGTACACTGTCCCGGCGTTTTTGAATTTCATCTTTTACATAATCAACTAACGGATAAGAACCTGAAACCAATAATTTTAACAATAGTTTTCTCCCCCGTTTCACTAGGTGTTATAACATTTCTTTCGGATCCCCTCTCTATAGTATAACAAGAAATTTCTATCTTTCATTTATAATTATCGGGACATATTGCAATTAATCTATCATTATACTAGAAATAAAAAATGCCTAAACGCTGTAAAATCAACGTTTAGGCTGTTCTAATTAAATCTATTTTACTAATTTTATTACATAAAAGTGAATAACTAAATAGCTTTGAACCATCTTTTTACATTGTCCACCATAATTGTCTCGAGCTGTTTATCTGTCACCCCATGCTCTTTTAACATCGGAATCACTGTTTCGAGTAAATAGGTCATGGACCAGTCTGGATGAACAGGCTTTTTCAAATCATTCGGTTTGTACATATCCGTTGTACAGCAATAATCCTGTGACAGGAAAATGCGATTTTCATACCCTTTATCCAACAGCTGGAGTACTGTTTCATTCCTCTTTTGTGTTGAAAGCACTCTTGAAATACCATAGCGGTCCATCCCGATAAACACGCCATAATCTAGTACTCTTTGAATATAGTCAATATTATCCGTATCGCCACAATGTCCGATGAGTACTTTTGATAAATCGACGCCTTCTTGTTCAAAGATCTCAATTTGTCTCAATCCCGTTTCCGTTGCCGGGTGCGAATGCGTCATAATTGGCTTTCCTGTTTGCAGATGTGCTCTAGCTACTGCTCGGATAACCTTTTCTACACCAGGCGTAATTCCTTGTACATCGGTTGCGCATTTCAGGAAACCCGCTTTAATCGGTGTATTTTGGATGCCTACTTCAATATCTCTGATAAATTGCTCTGCCAGAAAATCAACATCATTCACGGCAAACCGGGTAGGCAAAGTATCAAATGTATAAACTCCAGTTGCAGCAATAATTTGAACACCTGTTTCTTTTGAGATTTTCTCCATTAGTTTTACATCACGGTCAAGCCCCATAACAGTCGGATCGAAAATTGTTTTCACGCCGTAAGCTTTCGCTCCAAGCACTTGCTTTTTCGCTAATTCAAATTCCTCCTGCTCATCATACAGGTGTGGAAATTGTACAGCCACCGCTTCTGACCTTGTCCGCATATGCTCATGTACTAAAGTGTAGCCCAGGTCATCAATATGAAGCTCTCCCAAAACCGAATTGACCTTCAAATCATTCCCCCCTATCCTTTAACTAAATCAGGTAAAAATGTAGCAATTTCCGGGAATGCATAAAGGACGAAAATTAACGTAACAATCGGAATTACGAAAATAAAAGCTCCTTTAAATATGCTTCCTAAATCCAGTTCCTTCACAACACCTCTCAGTACGAAACAGTTCATGCCGACAGGTGGTGAAATCAATGCTACTTCTACTAGTAATACAATAATAACCCCAAACCAGATTAAGTTGAAATCATAGGCAATTAATGTCGGAAGAAGTATTGGAATCGTTACTACAATCATCGCTAATGTGTCCATAATAGCTCCTAGAATCAGATACATTAAAATCATGAGCAGGAAGAATACAAAAGGCGATAGATTAGCAGAGAACAGGAAGTCTGCCAATAAGTTCGGAACCCGTGTAATCGTCAATACATAGTTCAGCAGGAATGCACCGATAACAATTGCGAAAATGAAACCAGTCGTTTTTAATGTACCGAAAATTGCATCCGAGAATTTTGCAAGTGTCAGTTTTTTACGGAGTAAAGCGATAATAAAGGATCCGAAAGCCCCAATACCTGCTGCTTCCGTTGCTGTAAAGAATCCAGCGTAAATTCCGCCCATTACTACGATGAATAATAATATAATCCATATATTCACTTTTAAAGCGAGTAGTTTTTCTCTAAGTGGAACAGGTTCGTCTAACTTGTCCCCACCCATTTCCGGTCGAATTTTTGTCATAAGTAGAATTGTCAATCCGAAAAATAACGTGAGTAAAATACCTGGAATGATTCCGGCAATTAATAGTTTCCCGATGGACTGCTCTGTAATCACACCATAAATAATGAACATCGTACTTGGCGGAATAAGAATCCCGAGCGTACCACCAGCAACGATGGACCCACCCGACAATACTTTTGAATAATTGGCTTTTTCCATCTCTTTTGCTGCAGCTAGTCCAATCGTACTCGTTGTCGCTAAACTAGATCCAGAAGAAGAAGCGAAAACAGCTGATGCAGCAATTGTTGCTAAACCTAATCCGCCTCGTATACGTCCGAAAAACTTGCGGAATGTCGCAAATAATTCATCGGTAAATCCTGCTTGGAATAAAAATTGTCCCATTAATACAAATAGCGGGATAGTACTTAATGTATAGTTGTAACTGCGGTCCCATGCAATACTTTCAATAGCTGTGAACAATACCTTTTCATTTTTTAAATACATAATGGCAAAAAAGGCGGGCATAGCCATCGACAATACAATTGGAACACGCAAAAACATTAATATAAATACTGAAATGATAACCAATACACCGACAGTTTCCGGACTCATCGAATACCCCCTTCTATTCCTCCCATTTTTCGTAACCTTTCATCCTCAACAGTACTGTAATCTTTTGAAGAGCCATTAAAGCCCAGGCGATAAAACCGATAATCAGCAATATTTTCAACGGATAAAATTTATATCCAAGCAATACTGATGAGTGCTGCGCATCAAATTTTGTGTAGAACGCATACGCAACCGTAAGACTAAAGATTACTGTAAGAATAAGAGAGAAGATATTTAATATTTTCTGTATTGTAGAAGGAAAATGGTCTACTATAATTCCAACTTCCACATGCCCATTTTTATACTCTGTGTAGGCCAGTGCACCGGCAATTAAAATAACCATCCCTAACTGTACAATTTCGATATCCCCAATGATCGGTTTATGAAGTGCACGCGCAACTGCAGCTACTCCAACGAAAAGCATCATCAACGTCAGCGATATGTAAGCAATGTAAGCAACAGCCATGGAAAAGCCTTTCGCAAATTTATCAAAAAATGCCATGATTACCCCTCCTTTTTAGTAAGAAGGGTAAAAGCAAATTCAAAGCTTTTACCCCTATTAGGATTACTTAGGAACGTCTACCCCTGCAGTCTCCAGCAATTCCGTATAGTAATCGACCATTGCTTGACCATCATATCCACGTTTTGTCGCTTCAGCTGCCCAATCTTCCATTTGTTTTTTGATCGGAGCTTTCCATTCAGCAAACTCCTGTTCAGTAGGCTCGTAAACACCGCCGCCATTTTTAGCAACTAATTCTTCGTACTTCGCGATATTTTTCACAGCTGTATTAATATACATTTCTGTGCAAAGCTCATTGAATTTTGGTCCAAGGTCATTAATCATTAATTCCTGTAAATCTTCAGGAAGAGAATTTAAAAAGTCTGTATTAATATAGAACGGCATTACACTTACAGCTACGTCCGCTTTCGTCATCCATTTCGTAACTTCATCGAATTTGTAACCGATTGCACCAACACCCGTGTAAACAGCATAATCCGTAATTCCACGTTCCAATGCTTCGTAAAGATCCGCATTCGACATTGAAACCGGCACTGCGCCTAATGTTTTCAGTAATTCAATACGTCCTGCAACACTATCCGAAACTTTCTTGTTTTTTAAATCGGCTACAGATTTAAGAGGCTCTTCACCGAAAATCTGGTAGGCATCTGTTGATGTAACACCTAAATACGTTACATCATCCGAAATATCCATACCGTACTTTTCAATAAATGGTCCCATTACTTCAGGAACTAAATCCGGAGATTGCAGTAAGAACGGAATATCTCCAATTGTTGTCGGGAATACATCCGTATCCGCGTGTAACCCCGGAATAATGAATCCTGCATCATATACACCTGCTTCAATATCCGCATAACCAGAACTTAGAGAGCCTAGTGCTGCACCAGAATAAACATTCGCTTTTAAACGCCCATCCGTTTTTTCTTCTATATATTCCGCCCAAGGTTCTGCTACTTGCTTAATGAAATCGCTTGATGCCGAAGCCGAGAAGTTTGTATCGAATTCATATACATCTGAATCAGATCCAGCGTCTGCACTGCTGCAGCCTACTAATAAAATTGATAACATTGCCCCCGAAAGATACATTCCTAACTTACGTGTTTTCATCCCTTTTCCCCCTTGTTATTAAATATTTACGAATTCAATTGTTCCACCTTTGCTCCGTTAAAATGAGGCATTACTTTTTCCGCGAATAGATTCATAGATTTCAGCACTTGTTCTTGAGGCTGACCGCCAATATTCATCCATAAAATAATATTGTTTAGTCCAGTTTCTTTTCTGAAACGCTCAATATCTTCAACTACTTTTTCAGGTGAACCGACTAACGTATTTTCTGATTGCAGGAAACGATCATAATCAACGTTACGTTCACGGTCAATAACACCGAACGTCGGACGGTTATCACGTTCGCTCATATACCACTCAAGTCCAGCACGGTACTCTTTTTGTGCCTGTTCTGTCGTTTCAGCAACATAACAGAATAATAGCTTTCCAGAACGCGAGATAGCGCTTTCAACATATTCTTCAGAAAGCCCCGAATTCAGTGCCGATTCACGGTACAGCTTAATTTTATGTTTTGTATCTTCATTCGTGATACCGCCAAGCATGAAAGAATGCCCTTGTTCAGCTGCATTGATCATCGATGCATCATTTCCCGATACCATTACAAAAATAGGCGGACCATCTTTTTGAATCGGACGCGGATATACCGGAATGTTGTTAATATTGTAGAACTGACCAGAGTAAGTTACGCGCTCAGACTGGATTGCCGCTTTTAAAATATCCAAAGATTCCAAATATTTAGCATGTCTTTCATCAAAGTCGATATTGTATGCATCAAACTCCAGCTTATCGTAGCCCTTACCTACACCTAAATAAAGTCGGCCATTACTGATAACATCTACTAAGTTCATATCTTCAGCTACTTGTAATGGATGGTGCAGCGGTAAACGTGTTACCCCTGTAGCAAGCTTAATGTTTTTAGTGATTGCAGCTGCCGCTGATAAATAAACAGCCGTATTACTTACAACACCATAAGCACGTGCATTATGTTCAGCAATCCAAGCCGCTTCATAGCCTAATTCATCTGCCATTTTAATTTGTTCCAACCCGTCATTCAGCTCTTCAGCGTCAGTTTTCGTCGGTGGAATTGAGTTCAGGAAAAATAAACCAAACTTCATTTCTTTACTTGTGTTAGTCATTTAAGTTCACTCCTAAGTTTTTTATTTGGTAGTTTTATAAAACGCCCTTGTCACATCGAGCTTATTTTTAATAAAGCAATTTTTGTACCAAACTAGCAAATATTATTCTTTTTATAATATTTTTTGTATTTTCTTCATTAAATAATGAAAAAGTCATACAAAACGATCAGAACATCCTCTTTAATATTTTTTGGAGGCAAATTAAAAAGAAATGGATGTTTCAAACTTAAAACATCCATTTCGCTTTTGAAACGTAATTATTATTTGAATTTCTTCCTTATTATACTGCTTTCAACGACTGCTTTAATTCCTCAATTAATAGAGGAATCACTTCGAATAAATCACCGACAATACCATAGTCTGCAATCGAGAATATATTCGCTTCCGGATCTTTATTGATTGCAACAATAATTTTCGAATTGGACATACCCGCCACATGTTGAATGGCTCCGGAAATTCCGCATGCAATATATAAATCCGGTGTAACCACTTTCCCTGTTTGGCCGATTTGCAGTGCATAATCGCAGTACCCTGCATCACATGCACCGCGTGAAGCTCCGACTGTTCCGTCTAATAATTCCGCCAGTTCACGCAGCATTTCAAATGTATCTGCACTTTTTATCCCGCGACCGCCTGAAACAATGACTTTCGCTTCGGATAAATCAACACCTGAAGAAACTTTGCGGACAACTTCTTTTACTACTGTCTTCAAGTCTACCAATTCAACTTCCTTCACTGTAATGTCACCTTGGCGAGAAGAATCAGTCTGTAATACTTCAATATTGTTCGGACGTACTGTCACAAGAACTGTTTCTGTTTTCCCATGTGTTTTTTCAAATGCTTTCCCGGCATAAATCGGTCTTGTAAATACGGCATCCTGCTTTTGCCCTTCAATACTTACTACGTCAGATAACAAAGCCGCATTTAATCGTCCGGCGATACGTGGAGCGACGTCTTTTCCAATCGATGTATGACCAAATACGATACCTGTTGGCTGTTCTTCATTAATAACTTGCATCAATGCTTGTGTGAAATTTTCGGCAGTCGGTGTATGTAGCTGCTCATTGCTTACTAAAATAGCGCGATCTGCTCCGGCATGAATCATCGCCTGTCCATGCTTGCTGTCAGCTGTACCAAGTACAACCGCCACAACTTCACTTTCATCATCCCACTGCTTTGCCAGACTGATCGTTTCAAAAGATACGTTACGCAATCCATTATCTCTTAATTCTGCAACCGCTATAAATTTACTCATATTATTTCATCCTCCTTAAATAACTTTTACGTCCGTACGTAAAATCTGAATTAGTTCCTGTACTTGCTTCGCAGGCTCGCCTTGTAAAATAACGCCCGATGATTTCGGTTTCGGTAAATAAATCTCTTTCGTTTCCGTTAATCCTTCGAGATCTTCTAAATCAAGGTCATCCAATTCCAATGTTTCAAGCGATTTTTTCTTCGCCTTCATAATTCCCGGCAGTGAAGGATAACGCGGTTCGTTTAATCCTTGCTGACAAGTTACTAATATCGGTAAAGGGATTTCAATGATTTCACTGTTTCCTTCCACATCACGTGTAATTTTTGCTTTACCGCCTTCAATAGCCAGCTCGGTAATAGTCGTTACAGCATTGATGCCTAATAACTCGGCAACTAGTGGGCCAACTTGTCCTGAACCGCCGTCAATTGCCATATTTCCTGCTAAAATCAGATCCGGCTCTTTGTCTTTTAAGTATTCGGCTAAAATACCTGAAGTCGTAGATGCGTCACCATTTCCAACATCTTCATCTTCAATAAGCACTGCTTCATCTGCACCCATTGCCAATGCTGTACGCAACTGTTTTTCCGCGTCTTCTCCGCCTACCGAAACAACGACAACTTTCCCGCCATGTGCATCGCGTTGTAGAATCGCTTCTTCAACCGCATATTCGTCGTAAGGATTTATAATAAATTCGGCCTCATTGTCTTTGATTTTCCCATTCTCGATCACGATTTTTTCTTCCGTATGAAACGTTGTTTTTAATAGAACATAAATATTCATCTTTGTTATCCTCCTATACTTGTAAATTCTCAACAATTGTAGAGATACCTAAACCGCCTGCAATACATAATGTAACAAGTCCGTACCGTTCTCCTCGGCGCTCCATCTCATGAAGCAGTTTTGTCATTAAAATTGCACCTGTTGCTCCAATCGGGTGACCAAATGCAATGGCTCCACCATTTACGTTAATTCGGTCAACTGGGATGTCCCACTCTTTAATAACGGCCAGTGATTGCGCGGCGAAAGCTTCATTTAACTCGATTAACCCGATGTCCTGTAAAGTAAGCCCGGCTTGTTTCAATGCTTTTTGTGTCGCCGGCACTGGACCAATACCCATAATTTCCGGTGATACACCGGCTGCTGCCTGGGCAATAATACGAGCTTTCGGTTTAAAACCGTGTTTTTGGGCTGCTTCTTCCGATGCGATTAATAAGGCAGAAGCACCATCATTTCTTCCGCTACTATTACCGGCAGTTACAGTCCCGTCTTTTTTAAATACCGCTTTAAGTTTTGCCAAATCTTCTACACTCGATAAACGCGGGTGTTCATCCGTATCAAAAGTGATGGTCGATTTTCTTTGTTTAATTTCATATGGCACGATTTCGGATTTGAAAATGCCTTTATTTATTGCATCATGTGCCAGTTGCTGGCTGCGGTATGCGAATTCATCTTGCTCCTTACGTGAAATACTGTACTTAACGGCTAAGTTTTCAGCAGTTTCTCCCATCGTAAAAGAACCGTATTGATCTATCGGCTGTGAACGTGGCTGACTTTCTGTGTTCGGATCCAAAATCTGACCGTTGCCTGCTCCATAACCGTAGCGGCCGTTGCGGATATAATATGGTGCCGTGCTCATGCTTTCTACACCACCCGCGATAATAAAGTCCGCCAAACCTCCGCCGATTTGCAGTGCGGCATTATTGATTGCCTGTAAACCGGATCCGCATTGGCGGTGCACAGTGTACCCCGGTATTTCTATTGGCAGTTGTGCTCTTAGTGAAGCTACACGTGCTAAATTCGGTGTATCGGTACTTTGTTTTCCCTGTCCTAAAATGATTTCATCGATTAGCTGTGCATCAATATTTGTGCGGCGTGTAATTTCATTTAGTACAGTTCCGCCCAAATAATCGGCCTCTACATCTTTCAGGCTCCCGCCCAGCTTTCCGATCGCTGTTCTGACCGAATCGATAATGACAATGTTTGACATAGCAAATTCCCCTTTAATCGTATTTATAAAAACCTTCTCCAGATTTACGTCCAAGCTTTCCTGCCTTCACATACTTTGTGAGCAGTGGACATGGTCTGTATTTTTCACCAAGTGTTTCATACAAATATTGCATATTGCGCAACCTTGAATCCAAGCCGACCAGATCCGCTAATTCCAATGGACCCATCGGATGGTTTAATCCTAATTTCAAAGCTTTGTCGATATCTTCAGCAGATGCAACCCCTTCCATGAGCATGTTCATCGCTTCATTGCCGATCAGACAATTCATGCGGCTTGTTACAAACCCCGGGAATTCATTCACTTCAACGACTTCCTTATTCATTTGAAGTGCTGCCTGTTTCACTTTTTCATATGTTTCATCAGATGTATCCAAACCACGAACGACTTCCACCAGCTTCATGCGCGGTACTGGATTGAAGAAATGCATCGCAATCGTTTGATTCGCCCGTTTCGTCTGGGCACCGATTTCAGTCGGACTCATCGTCGAAGTATTCGTCGCCAAAATTGTATGCGGCGGACAAAGCTGATCGAGTTTCTGGAATACTTCGATTTTCAAAGCCATATCTTCAAGGACTGCTTCGATGACTAAATCTGCTTCCCGTCCTGCCTCTTCTAAACTCGTTGTATAGTGAATGTTGGCGATCAGTTGGCGATCCTCTTCTTTTGCATAGCCTCTATCAATCGATTTATTCAAGTCTTTCTCAATTTGCTGCTTTGCATTTTGAAGACTTTGTTCTGAAATATCATGCAATGTTACGTTAAAATTTGCTAATGCAGCAGAATAGGCGATACCTCTTCCCATTACACCTGCTCCAATTACAGAAATCGTTTTCATTTTCAAACCTCGTTTCTTGTTTCAATTCTTCATTTTGTTTCATAAATGGAATATTCAGTTTACTTTTGAAACACTTTACTTTCCTACGAAATGGGATTCTCTTTTTTCCAGGAAAGCTGTTGTACCTTCCAACTTATCTTCGCTTTCAAACACAATTGCCTGTGTAAGCTTTTCCAGTTTTAATGCGGCTTCCAAATTCAGATCGAAGCCTTGATGAACGACAGCTTTAACCAGTTTCAATGCAAGCGGCCCTTTTGAAACAATCGACTTTGTATAGTCCATCGTTTCTTCCAACAGTAATTCTGAAGGAACTACCTTTGACACTAAGCCAATATGTTCCGCTCTGTCAGCATTGATGATGGCTCCTGTCAAAATCATATCCAAAGCTCTGCCTTTCCCGATAATTCTTGATAAGCGTTGTGTGCCGCCCCCGCCTGGTATAATCCCCAAGTTCAATTCCGGTAGGCCAAACTTTGCTGTATTTGAAGCGATTCGAATATCGCACGCAAGCGCCAATTCACATCCACCGCCTAATGCGTAGCCATTCACAGCAGCGATGACGATTTTTCCGCTTTCTTCAATTGTTTTGCATAATCCTTGCAGGCCCGGTTCTAATGCATCCGCAAAGCGTCTTTGTTGAAGTTGGCCGATATCTGCACCGGAAGCAAATGCTTTTTCTCCGCTCCCTGTCAAAATAACAACGATGACTTGTTCATCTTTTTCAAACTTTTTCAATGCCTGTTCAATTTCTTCATACGTATATGAGTCCAATGCATTTCGTACTTCAGGTCGATTGATTGTGATAAACCCTATATGCTGCTCTTTAGCGACAATAATATTTTGAAAATCCATATGAACCTCCTATTTCATCATTCATAATCTACTAAGCAATTATTATGCCAACCTATAAAATTCCGGCTGCTACTTTTCCCCTTTTACGTGATTCATATAGTAAAAGCTTAGCTGCTCCGTTAATCCTTTAGGTCCGAACTCCAATTTACACTCCTGTGGAATATATACAGTGACCCAGTACAGGAAACGTAAAATGGTCATTCTTCTTCTGATGATGTTCACAACTTGATGTTCGGCAAACCATTTATCCAACGTGTTGTACACCCCTCTGTTTACACTGAATTTCTCCTCGCAGAACCGGACAAAATCCAAGTCCGGCAAATGAATGACCGTTGTTTCAATATCGCGGTTGAACTCTTGCAGGTAATGGGCTTGATAATGTGTTTCCTGATTTTTATTCAGCAGCTGTTCCTTTGCAGTATCGCAATCTTCGGCTAGCTGTTTTTTTAGGTCTTCCACATTTCTGAACTTCTTTTCTCTTCTGATGAAGCTACAAATTTCCACTTTCAAAAGCTCGCCGTAAATCTCTTTATCAAATTCAAATATATGAACTTCAAATACCTTTTCTTTAAGATCTTCTTCAAATGTCGGTTTTACCCCGATATTCATCACTCCGCCATACCGCTCGTCGCCATGCTGAATTTCAACACTGTACACCCCATTAAGCGTGGGGAAATTGATGCCGGACTGAATATTTAAATTTGCAGTAGGGAAACCGATCTTCCTGCCGATTTTATTTCCTGCTACAACAATTCCTTCAAAACATGACTCTATATTCTCGTAAACTTTTTGAATGACCATAGTGCCCCTCCATTCCTTTTTACTTATTATTTCCAAAGCAATTTCCGTGCCATATGGACGATTTATAAAAGAAATTTTACGAAATTTATAGAAAATTCCGTCTTCTTCGACTAAACTCTTACTTTGAGGGGGGAAAACAATGAACTTTGATATGAACTTTAATGTGAACCTTACACAGACGCTTACTCAAAAACTTTCTATGGAGCAAGTCCAGCATTTAGCAATCTTACAGCTCTCGTCAGTAGAATTAGAATCTTACATACGTGAGAAAGCCAATGAAAACCCGCTACTTACACTAACCGAAGCAAATTTGCAGTCGATGGATAACTTAATTGACTTATCATCCATTCAAACCGATTATCGGTCCGGCAACTATGCCAACAGTGAATTTTTGCAAAGCCTGATTGTTGAAAAACATTCGGATGTGGATTTTCTAATTGAACAGATTCCGTTGAACATGAACCTTTCACCAACAGATCTGAAAATATTAAAATATTTAATTCATCATCTTGATCACAATTATTTTTTGGATGTGGATTTGAATGAAGTTGCCGACAAATTCGATGTTGATGTGTTTCATGCTGAAGACATATTGAGACTTCTCCAGACTTTTGAACCGATTGGGGTAGGGGCAAGAGATTTAAAGGAATTTTTGCTGCTGCAAGTACAGAGCGATCCAGATGCACCGTGTTTGGCAGCTGACTTTATTTGCAACCATTTAGAAAAGGTCGCCAATCTATCGATCAAATTTTTAAGCAGCTGTTACAAAATTTCAGTTAAAGAAACACAGAATATTATTTTTTATATTAAAAGCCTGAGACCCGTTCCTTCTGTGCAAAATCCTGCAAGCGAAGAATATATCATCCCTGATATATCCGTGGAGAAAATAAAGAATGAGTGGATTATTAATACGCAAAGCCAATTAAAATCATCTTTGACCATCAACGAGGAATATGTGGAATTACTAAAACAGAATGATGAAAACGAAAATTATTTTCAAGATTGTTTAAAGGATGTCATGCTTTTAATGTACGGAATAGAACAGCGAGACCGCACTTTATATAAACTGACAAGAACATTGCTCACTATTCAATCCGACTTTTTTGAAAAAGGTATGGAAAGTTTGGAACCTATTAATTTAAAAGACATTGCAGTATTGCTCGATCTGCATGAATCCACAATTAGCCGGGCTATCAAAAATAAATATTTAAAAACACCACATGGCATTTATTCGTTCAAATCTCTGTTTCCGAAAGGGATTGCGAATAAGTCCGGCAAAAAGGATTCGGTTATGCTGATTAAACAAAAAATAGCGGACTATGTAGACAATGAGGATAAGGTTGCACCGCTGACTGATCAGCAAATTACCGAGAAACTGTTACAGGAAGATATAAAGATTTCACGCAGAACGGTCGCTAAATATAGAGAGGCATTAAATATTCTCAACTCGGATAAACGAATTTATTTGTACCGGCAGTAATGCTTTACTATAAAAGATTTGGCACTATATTTATGTTTTACCTTATATTGCCTGAAAAATTCTAGTATGCTACTATCCTAAAAAGGATAAATTTGGGGAAATTTATTCTTTTTGTGGGGGAAATGAATCGATACAAAGGGAGTGACGACATTGGGTAAATTGGATGGAAAAGTGGCGATTATAACAGGTGCTGCTCGTGGACAAGGCGCTGCTCATGCAAAAGCGTTTATCGAAGAAGGTGCAAAAGTAGCGATCACTGATATTTTAACGGAAGAAGGCGCACAACTGGCCAAACAACTTGGAGCGGAAAATTGCAAGTTTTATAAACATGATGTGACGAACTTAAAAGAGTGGGAATCGATTGTTTCAGATGTTGAAAACACATTTGGTCCTGTCAATATATTAATCAATAATGCCGGAATCGGTTTAAAGAAATCGATTGTCGATATGACCGAAGAAGAATACCGGAAAATTATCGATGTCAATCAAGTAAGTGTCTTTCTAGGAATGAAATCAGTAATTCCATCGATGCTGAAAATGAACAGCGGATCGATTGTAAATATTTCATCTATCGCAGGGCTTTTAGGAAGTAAAGATGGCTCTGTTGCATATGATGCATCTAAATTTGCTGTTACCGGAATGACGAAATCTATTGGTCTTGAGATGGCACATACGGGAATCCGGGTTAACTCGGTCCATCCCGGTATTATTATGACGCCAATGGTTATGACAAAAGACGAAAATCCTACTGTTACGGATTCAATCGGCAAACTGTTGAACCATGTCCCTATGCAACGCGGGGCTACACCTGAAGAAGTCACGAAGCTCGTGCTGTTTTTAGCAAGCGATGACTCCAGCTATTCAACAGCATCGGAGTTTGTAATTGATGGCGGTTTGACAGCCAACCGATACGGATGAACGGATAATTAAAAAACCGGACCATTTTATGGCGCTATAATGAGCGTCAAAATGGTCCGGTTTTGTTTTTGGGTAAGGTAGGACTTTATCATTTATATCCAAGCATGATTTTTTCGAAGGTAACTCACTGTTTCTTTATTGAAAACCCGTTTTTCATTCCGGTAATTAGTGCGTTGTTTGGATTTTTCGTATAAATATCGTTCTTCGATTGTTTCAGGATAAACTTGCGGTATTTTAGTAGGTTTACCGGCTGAATCAAGCGCTATAAATGTAAAATAGGAAATCGCCGCGATCTTGCTTTCCCCTGTCCGCATATTTTCGGCATGCACTTTGATGAACACTTCCATCGAGCTCGTCCCTGTCCAAACGACAAACGATTCGAATGTAACGGATTCTTCCGGACGGATCGGTGTTAAAAACTCTACAGTATCAACCGATGCTGTGACACATTCTCGCCTGCTATGTTTTGCCGCAGATATTGAAGCAACTTGGTCCATGTCGCTCAACAGTCTGCCGCCAAATAGTGTATTATGATTATTAAAATCATTCGGGAATACCCGACTTGAACGAATTACTCTTGAAGCATTACAAGGTTTTGACTCTTCCATTTTTTATCATCTCCAACGAATACTATTCTAAATTTTCTAAAAATTCTTTTGTTGACCATAATAAATCATTTCATTTGAAGAATCAATGTTAATTTAAATTATTTTATACGGCTTATTATGTTCGGTAGGTGATTAATTGATTCGATCGGGAGGGTGGGATTTTATTAGAAGTTTTGGGGTGGATATTAGAAAAAGGCGGTTGCTTATTAGATGATTTGAGTGTTTTATTTGCGCATTTGACGGGGTTATTAGAACATTTGGGAGATGTCGGGAACAGATTTCACTTTTCAATTATTATTGCGTATCTTTTAAAGTGTGCCGTTTTTATTAGAACATTTCGTGCGGATATTAGAAAATGGCGGTGGCTTATTAGAAGATTCGGGTGATTTATTTGAACATCTGAAGGGGTTATTAGCACATTTGGCAATTATATTAGAACTTCCGGATTTTATTAGAAGATTTTCCGGGATATTAGAACTTTTTAAGTTTTATTAGAACATCTCGGGAAAAAAAAAGACTGTAAGGAAATTAACCCTACAGTCCTATTTCATATACATATCGACCAATTCATAGCATCGCTCTTTTGTTAACTGGGCTTGAGTGCTTACATACTGTAGTGTTTCCATCGATCCTCCTTTATATTGCAAGGCGTCCTCTGTTGCCTTTTCGTCGCGGTATTCCAACCAGTCACGCTGCTCTACTCTTAGTTTGCTCATGTCATTAGGAGGCAACGTTTTCTTTAGATCTGCGTAGATTTCATTTAATAGCATATCCCATTCCGAGAATATTTCTCCCTCTGCTGCTGTCATTTCTACTTGGATCCCTTGTTCGAAAATTTCATCATACTCTTTAACACTTTTTTCTATATCCGCTAATTTAGCGAGGTACTTTTCCTTCAAGCTGACAGATGAATCTTCGGGTTCTCCAGGAGGGGGATTGCCTTCTTCGTCCCCGTTCGCGGAATTTTGTTCAAAGCTTTCTCTGATACTTTTATTAATTTCCGTTTCGGCTTCTACAATCATGGTTTCCAGCTCTTTTTTCAAACTGTTGTCCAATGCCGGATTTTCCAACAGCGGATGTGCTTTTTCCAAAACTCGGTCCCAATCGGCCTGATCATTTGCTTCCTTTACTTCTTTAAATTCCTGAAGTTGTGCAGATAAAACTTTTGTCTCTTCATCGGCTATACTATTTTCCTGGATTAATGTTAATGCTTCTTCGTATTCCTCATTTTCCAACGCTACGATGACTTTGTCTTTTATTTGCTCCTCACTTTCAGTACCGCAGCCGGCTAGCAATAAGCAAGCAGTAAACATTCCTACTAATTTCTTCATGTTGTTTTCCTTCTCTCTATTACAGGCTACTATTTAAGGGCAATTCAATATAAACTTCCGTACCTTTTCCGTATGCGCTAGTCACTTCAATTGTCCCGCCGTGCTTTAAAATGATCGTGCGGGAAATCGCTAATCCAAGTCGGGCACCAACAGATTTCACATCTGCTTTATAAAAGGAATTCATAATTTGCTGTAATTGTTCTTCCTTTATTCCAATTCCTTCATCCCGAATCATACAAATTGCCTTCCCATTCGATTCGTACTGCTGGATAACGATTTCGCTGTTATGAGGCGAAAACTTAATCGCATTGTCGAGTGTATTCAATAATACTTGCCGGATTTTATCTTCATCAGCGTAAATAGAAACTGGCGTAGCGCTAAGTTTCATGCGGATATTCTTTTCATTCGCTTTACTTTGCAACTGTAATGTCACTTCTTCAATCAGTGTCGCATATGCAAACTTTGTCGGGTGCAGCTCAATGCGGTTTGACTCATATCTTGAGAAATTCAGGAGATCCTCCACCAATTTTATGAGGCGATCAGATTCACTATTGATCATCCGTAAACCAAAGCTGATTTCTTTTTCCGTTAATCCTTCCGGTGACTCCAACATTTCTGCCCACCCTTTTATTCCTGTCAGCGGTGTCCGAAGCTCATGAGAAATCGAGGAGATGAAATCATTTTTTAACTGGTCCGTTTTGACAATCTCATCCGCCATATAATTCAGTGTTTTTGACATTTCGCCTAATTCGTCCGGATAATCTTCTTTGATTCTATTTTCGAAGTGACCTTTCGCCATTGTCTCTGTATATTGAATGATTTCATTAAATGGCTTCACAATCGACTGGGCAAGCTGAAGGGCTACAAGAAAGACAATTGCCGCAACTCCGAGACAAAGTAAGAATCCGTATCCCAACAGGCTTTGAATGAGAAGATTAGTCTCTGTTAAAGACGTAGTATAACGAAGGACACCTATCACTTTCCCGTCAAGCAGCAGCGGGATATACGTTGCCAAAACTTTCTCTTCCGTCTGTTCAAGCTCCTCTTTTTCATAATAAGGACTGTAGGAAGAAAAGAGATGCGGATCCACTGTATAGCTGATGTCTTCATAAAATCCTGTAGAAGACTGGATCATATCACCTTCGCTATTTAGCAGCTGCAGTTCCGCGCCGTCAAACTCGTAACTTTTTACAACAAAGTCACTAAAATCTTTTATTCTGTTGGAAGTAAGCTCGATTTCATTGGCCCATCTAGGATGGATCGCTTCCACATGTTGTTGAAACGTATTGGCAATTCCTTGGTAATAATACTTTGTCATTGCGCCCCAAAATACCGTCATTACAAGGGTTAACGTCAAAATGATGATAATCATGAAATAAAGTATGACTTTACGTTTCATTTGTTAACCTTCCAAAGGTAACCGCGTCCCCATTCAGTACATAAATACATTGGGGAGGAAGGATCTTTTTCGATTTTCTGACGAATCCGTCTAATATTGACGTCCACTACTTTTAATTCGCCTACATAATTTTCGCCCCATACTGCATCCAATAACTCATCCCTTGTAAACAATTCGTTTGGATGCTCCATTAGAAAATGCAACAGGGAGAACTCAGTTGGTGTGAGCTTCACTACTTCGTCAGAACTGTAAAATTTGTTGTTCCTTAAATCCATTTTGAAGTCTCCGGAAATCAGCAGATCCGTCATTTTGGATGCTGCCTCGTCAGCAACATTTATTCTCCGCATAAGCGAAAAAATTCTCACTTCCAATTCCTGCAGACTAAACGGTTTACATAAATAATCATCGGCCCCTATTACAAGGCCCTCTATTTTATCCTTCTCTTGTGTTTTGGCCGTAATCATGATGATGCCTACTTTTTGATTCACTTTCCTGATCTCCTGGCATACTGTAAATCCATCGATTCCCGGCAACATTAAGTCGAGCAAAACAAAATCGAAATTTCTATTTCGAAATAATTCCAATGCCTGTTCGCCTGATTCGGATTCCACAACATTATAGCCTTTCTTTCTCAAACTTAATGAGACAAAACTGCGAATGGATAGTTCATCTTCAACAACTAGGATGTTTGTCATATTTGCCCTCGCTTAAAACTCGTATTGTTCCAAATGAAATGCTTCAACAGGAAAATCCGGGTGTTCTTCTATCGTAGTATAATAAATCATATCTTTCGTTTCTTCTAATATTGTATGGGCATAATCGGGTGTTTCTTTATTCGCCCATTTCACTTCAAACAGCAGATCATTGTTTGCAAGTGATAAAATTTGGATGCCGTTTTCTATCGACTTAATGGTCACTTTTCCGTGCCATTTTTCCGGTATATCTATATAAAAAGTATGTTCAAGGTTGGTAGCCCGTTCTGTTACTTTTTTAGAAGTACCGTTGATTGAATAGGTGACATAGCGCACGAGATATGGGGTTTCAGTTGAATCTTCCTCTACCCACCCTTCCGGCAAATACGTTTCACCGACTTCCATTATGTCGTCTTCATTAAGATCCGTACTATATAAAGGCAGCGATTTAAACCCGAGATTGCCTTGTTCAGCACCTACTTTTATGAGTTTAGTACCGTCATAAGCAATAATTTCAGTTAGCATGGAGTTCACGCCAATTGCGCTATCAATAAATAATGCGTGATTGCCGTCATTTAGTTTTCCGCTCTTCATCTGCTGATGAAATGCATAGCTATTTAAAGAAACTGCAGATAGGGATACTAAATCTCCCAATTCATAGTGAAATAATTCGGCGTTATACGAAGCTCTTCTTTCGCCGTCCACAAGAAGAAGTTCCAATCTTTCATCAGTATTATAATCTGAAATATCAAGCCCTTCATAACTGCGTTCGACCGTCTTTTTCAAGCTTCTGTCCTGCCACACATATATCATCAGCTGTTTTTTCGTTTCAAATTCACTTTCTCCTAAACCGACTACTACTTCCATTACACCGTCTTTATCTAAGTCATGAAGGCCAAAATAATCGATTGCCTGCCCTTCTGGTTCAACCTTCGCCGTTTCCTGCCATTCATTATCTTCTTCTTGTAAAAGCATGACATGGACTTGCGATTTCTGCTGTGGATTTCTGTATAAGACAATGGCCTCTTGCTGTCCGTCACCATCCAGATCCTCGATAAAAATGGACTGATTTTTGTCGCTTTGCACAGGTGTGACGAGTTCACTGGAGGATGGCAACAATATCTTTAACTGGTGTTCCAGTTTGCTTTTCAGTTCGTCTTGCTGCTCTGGTGAAGCAATTAAATCATTTGGAGATTTTACAAGATCGCATCCCGCAAGCAATGCAATCATTAAAATTGTTATCCATCCAATGCCTTTTCTCATGTGCATAAGCACCCCTTACTTTCTCAAAACACTATAAATTGGAATAAGTTTATTATATAGCCAACTCCTATAGAAAGAGTTACAAAAAGGTTACAGTTCACTTTGCCTATGACACACTTCCCTAATTTTTAGGTAACTATCCGCCTGTAATTTACAGATCCCTCTTTAAGTCCATGATAATAAATATAAAAAAAGTCGAAAGAACCAGAGCGCTTGGTCTAATTGAATCAAATTGTTCATCAATTGTTGACGAGTAATCGTTTAAGGAGTAGCATAGCCGTTACAGTATATTGATAATGATTATCAATATCATTATTGATGTGTTGATAATTGAAGATTTATTATAGGAGGTTTCAGCCCATGTTAGATGGTTTTACACCGTGGCCTGCTGAGCGAGCTGAGTTTTATCGGGAGTCTGGTTGCTGGGTAGGTTTAACTTTTGGCCAGATGCTTGAAGATCGTGCTCGACAATTTGCTGACAATGTGGCGGTTATGGATGATAAACGATCACTTACATATGCACAGCTTAATGAGCGTGTGGACCAGTTGGCAGCCGGTCTTTTACTGCTTGGGATTCAGAAAGAGGATCGGGTCGTTGTACAGCTTCCGAATGTGGCCGGGTATGTAGAAATTGTATTTGCACTATTTAAGATTGGTGCGCTGCCTGTCTTTTCACTTCCCTCTCACCGTTCCAATGAGATTCGATACTTCTGCGAATTTGCACAAGCGAAGGCTTATATCGTAATGGATCATTTTGGTGGATTTGACTACCGAGGTCTTGCGCGAGAAGTTCAGCAAGCAGTTCATTCGCTGGAGCATGTCATCGTTCTTGGCGAGGCGCAGGAGTTTGTATCATTTGATTCATTATTCAGCACACAATCTATCGATTTTCCTGAAGTTAGAGGGAGCGAAGTAGCCTTCCTGCAGCTATCTGGCGGGAGTACAGGACTTTCCAAGCTGATTCCGAGAACGCATGACGAGTATATGTACACGATTAAGTTAAGTGTTGAACAATGCCAGGTAACCGAAGAGACGGTATTTTTGGTTGTGCTACCGGTTTCTCATAATTATCCGATGAGTTCCCCGGGGATATTAGGGGTCCTTTATGCTGGAGGTAAAATCGTTTTAAGTCCTTCGCCTAGTCCGGATGTCGCTTTCCCGCTTATTGAAAAGCACCGTGTGACAATGGTACCGCTTGTTCCATCCCTTGCCCTGCATTGGCTGGATGTGAAGCCGAATCATACGGATGATTTATCGAGCCTGGAGGTCATGCTTGTCGGCGGCTCGAAATTCAGTGCTGAAGCAGCGAAACGTGTGCGTCCGGTATTTGATTGTCAACTGCAGCAAGTATTCGGGATGGCGGAAGGTTTGGTCAATTACACTCGACTGGATGATCCTGATGAAATTGTCATTCATACGCAAGGTCGCCCGATGTCCCCATATGACGAGGTGAAAATCGTGGATGATGAAGACCAGGAATTGCCGGTTGGCGAAACAGGTCATTTGTTGACACGCGGACCTTATACGATCCAAGGATACTATAACGCGCCTGAACATAATGAAAAGGCATTCACAAAAGATGGCTTTTACCGGACAGGTGATATTGTTCGATGCACGGAAGATGGTTATTTGATCGTAGAAGGCCGGGCAAAAGATCAAATTAACCGCGGCGGGGAAAAAATTGCGGCGGAAGAAGTGGAAAATATGCTGCTTGCCCACCCAGCAGTCCATGATGCGGCAATTGTCGGGATGCCCGATTACTATATGGGTGAAAAAAGCTGTGCCTTCATTATTCTAAGGAATACGGATGTAACGAAACGCCAGCTGAAATCATTCTTGCGTGAGCGCGGACTGGCTACTTATAAAATTCCGGATGAAATTTTATTTGTAGAGAAATTCCCATTGACCCATCTAGGCAAAGTTTCGAAAAAGGATTTACGCCTTTTACTAGAACAGCAATTACAACTTTAAAATACAGAATATTAAGAAAAGAAGGTTGATAATATGACAACTCAAACTGATTTTACACTGGAACAGCTGCGCGAACTTGTTGCTCAATATGTGACAGAACCGATTGATACGATTTCGGATGAAGATTATTTACTGGATGTCGGAATCGATTCCATCACGATGATGACGATCGTTGAAGAACTCCGCCAAAAAGGCTTTGCGCTTACATTCATACAGCTTGCCGATGAGCCAACAATCTACGGGTGGCATCGTCTGATCAAACAATCGATGGCAGATTACGGAGGTTGAGTCGAATGGCTGAATTACGTTTCCCTTTAACCGAAGCTGCTGCAGGGATTTGGTATGCCCACCATTTAACGGAAAGCCCTTTATACAATACAGCCGAGTACTTACATATTCAGGCTCCGGTGGACTCCCCCCTGCTTTTACAGGCTGTCAATGCCACAATTGAAAGCGCGGTTGGACTATATATCCAATGTTCGGAGGAAGAAGGCTCACTTTTACAGACGATTCCTTCTTCGGTTCAATTTCATTCTGAACAGGTTAGTTGTTCAATGGCTGAAGCATTTCAACATATACAGGAAGATGTCGGAACATTGCTTGATTTAACAAAGGTTAACTTTGTACGCGCTATTTTATTTTCGGTGTCTGCCGAGGAACATCTCCTTTATTTGCGCATTCACCATCTTGTCAGTGATGCGTATAGTTTCCGGTTACTGTTCCAGCAAATTTCCGAGCGCTATTCGGCTTTGCTTCATCATAAATCATACACAAAGCAGTTTGGTGACTATGTTCAGATGGTAGAGCAGGAAGTGAAGTACAGAACTTCCGATAAGGCAGCGGCAGACGCTGCCTACTGGTTATCCAAAATGCAAGGAACCGAAGTCATTTCGCTCAGTAAAAAGAAGAGTGGCCGTATGGGACAAATTATTTTACATCCCTCTTCCCTTTCTGCCACTACATGGGCGAAATTAGAAACATACAGTAAGCAGCTGCACGTCAACATACAGGAAGTTGTTACCGCAGCAGTTATTGCCTACACAAAACGGATATCACAGGCAAAGGATGTGATTGTCGGCATTCCGTTGATGAACCGTTTTGGTCATAAGTCACTGTCCGTACCAAGTACACGGGTAAATGTTTTGCCTTTGCGTGCAACGTTTACGACTGAAGAAACTTTTGAACAGCTATGTATAAATGTGAAAAGCTTCATGACGGAGATGAAGCAGCATCAGTTGTACCGTCAAGAACAGCTGCGCCGTGATTTGCGGCTGACTACCGATGATCAGCTGTATGGTCCGGAAATTAATTTCATGCCTTTTTATGAAAACTATCTGTTCGGAAATGTCGAGGTAGAGCACAAGAAAGTTGTGACAGGGCCTGTTGAAGATATTTCTTTCAATTTCTATAGCACGCCAAATGGAATGCAGTTTGATCTTGTAGCCAACTCGGATCTTTATGAACAGGCAGAAGTGGAACGTCATGCCGCACGTTTCCTACAGTTGCTTGAGTTATTGGTAGATCAAGCTGACACACCACTGTTCAACTTCCCAATACTATTGCAAGAAGAAGCGGCAATGTTTGAGGCAAAACAAGGTGCTGTAAGTGAGCTGAAAAATGCTACTGTATATAAATTATTCAAAAAACAGATGGAAAATATGCCTGGTGCAACCGCTGTTCAGATGAATGATACATCTATTTCCTATGCCGAACTGGATCTGCTTGTCGGTCGGATTGCGCATCAGCTGAAAGCGCATGACATTGGGCTCGAAGACTTTGTCGGAATTTGCATGGACCGTTCGATTGAAATGGTCGCAACGATGCTTGCCTGCTTTAAGGTTGGTGCTGCCTATATTCCGATGGATCCTGCTTATCCGGCAGAACGGCTACTTTATATGATTGAGGATGCTCGTCCTAAAATTGTGCTCGTAAATGGTGAGGTTTCATTTATTGCAGAAGGAACACCGATTGTGCCGTTACACCCTTCGAAGCAAATTTACGAACCGATTGCTAATTGTATTGGACAAACAGCTTATATGATTTATACGTCTGGATCTACGGGAAATCCAAAAGGTGTCGTCGTTGAAATGCCAAGCCTGGTTAACTTTTTACAAGCGATGCAGCATCAATTTACATTATCTGAAAAGGACAATTTACTGGCGATTACAACGATTTCTTTTGATATTTCGGCATTGGAGCTTTATTTACCGCTGCTGTACGGGGCATCGATTCATCTGGCGACAAAAGAACAGGTACAGGATCCAGTTGTGATGCAGTCGCTGATCGAGCAGCAAAACATTTCCATCATGCAGGCAACACCGACTGTTTGGCAGATGATGGTACAGTACGCAAAAGATGCGCTGAAAGGACTTACTGTACTTGTCGGTGGTGAAGCACTTTCAAAAAGCCTTGCGCAGGCACTACTGGAAGCAGGAGCAACCGTTCACAATATGTATGGACCTACCGAAACAACAATCTGGTCAACTTGCACGGAAATTCGCCCGCAAGATACTCCTTCATTAGGGAATGCAATCGACCGGACAGATATTTATGTGCTCGATACCATGCTGCAGCCCGGTCCGATTGGTGTCGTTGGGGAATTGTATATTGCTGGTGACGGACTGGCGCGCTGTTATCATAATCGTCCAACCTTAACGGCAGAACGTTTTGTTGCACATCCATTTGCATCCGGAAAACGCATGTACCGGACTGGCGATCTAGTTGTGTGGCAGGAGGATGGCAGCCTTCATTATGTTAGCCGGGCCGACCACCAAGTCAAAATTCGCGGCTTCCGTATTGAATTAGGTGAAATCGAAAATGCGCTTGAAGAAATCACTTCAATTGAACAAGCCGTTGTGATAATCCGTGAAGATCAGCCCGGTCATAAACAAATCGTTGCCTATGTAGTGGGGAATGAAACAGAGGAACAATGCAGACTGCAGCTAGGAGAACGTTTGCCGGATTATATGGTACCTGCTCATTTTGTTTTCATGGAGACCTTCCCATTAACAAATAACGGAAAAGTCGACCGGAAAGAGCTGCCGCAGCCTCATGTTTCGATTATTGCAAAAGTGAAACCGACAACGCATACCGAAGAAACGATTTGTACATTCTTTGAAAATATTTTGAATCTCAAATCAGTGGGAATTGATGAAAACTTCTTCCAGCTAGGAGGGCATTCCCTGCTAGCAACCGAGCTGCTATTGGCAATACGGAAAACATTTGCTATCGATTTATCGATCTCCGTCATTTTCAATCAGCCTACTGTAAAAGAGCTGGCACAAGCAGTGGATAAAGCAAAGAAAAAGACGCTCGCTGGGATCGACAGACAGCAAGTTGAAATAATTCCTTTATCGCATGCACAGCGCAGTTTATGGTTTATCCAGCAGCTGGAGGAATCAAGTGCTTCTTATAATATTCCGCTTGTATATACATTTGATCAGCCGATTGATCTATTAAAACTGATTAAAGCCATTGGTAAAGTTGTAGAAAAACACGCCATTTTACGTACGGTTTATCCTGCAGTGGATGGGGTGCCCTATCAGAAAATCATTGAGGATACGCCGAAAGTGCTGATTGAGGAAGTAAGCCCAGAAGAGGTGCCGGCGCAAATTAATGCGTGCACTCGCTATGCGTTTGATTTAAAACAGGAACCCGGCTTCCGTGTAACGCTCATCAATTTGAACACATTGGTCGTTGTTTTCCACCATATTAGTGCGGATGGCTGGTCACTTGCAACATTCACTGAAGATCTGCAGCTTGCCTATGAAGGCCATGAGCTAGAGCCGTTAACGATTCAATACCATGACTTTGCGGTTTGGCAGCAAACGCACGGTGTTTATACAGACGACAACATTAATTATTGGAAGGAAAAACTGAAGCATATTCCGGATGAAATTGAGCTTGTCCGTGATGGAAAGCGTCAATTGCACGTAAAACCGACTAGCGAAACTTTGACGTTTACAATCGATTCCGCGCTTCACGGACAATTGCAGCAGCTTGCAAAAGATGAACAGGCAACTCTTTACATTGTGCTACAAAGCGGATTCTTGGCCCTCATGACAAAGCTCGGTGCAGGGGAAGATCTGATTCTCGGTAGTCCAATGGCGGGCCGGGATCAGGAGGAACTGCTGGCAAATGTCGGTATGTTCATCAATACGGTGGCGATACGGACGGATACTTCGGGGGACCCTCGTTTCACAAAATTAATGGAACGCGTAAAACAAACCTCGATTGAGGCAATGGAGCACCAATATGTTCCTTTTGACCATATTGTCGAAACATTAAAACCGACTCGTGTTCCTTCACAGCATCCGATTTTCCAGATTATGTTCGCCTTACAGAACACGCCTCAGCCATCACTTGTAATGGAAGGCCAAAATGCCGACATTCAGCTGCATACGGTTGGGCAGCCGAAATTCGATTTGAATATCGAGATGCGGGAGGTATATCTAGCCGAGCAGCCTAATGGGATCGAAGTACAGGTGGAATTCCGAACAGATTTATATGAAGCAAAAACAGTTACCGCTCTTATGGAACGCTATGTAATCGTCCTGCAGCAGGCGTTGCATAATCCGGCCATTTCAGAATTGAATGTGCTGTTGGAACAGGAACAGGAAAAAATTCTGCTTGACTGGAATCCGAAAGACCATGTAAGTAAGCAAAAAACGATTGCCGAACAATTCGAGGCGATTGTGGAAATGCATGCCGAACGAATTGCTGTCAGTGACGAAAACGAAGAGCTTACTTATACCGAATTGAACCGTAAAGCGAACCAGTTAGCACATCTTTTACTCGAAAAAGGCGTTACATCCGAAACATTTGTCGCACTGTTAATGCCGCGTTCAACCGATATGATTGTCAGCATTTTAGCCGTTTTAAAAGCCGGCGCTGCCTATGTGCCGATTGATCCGGTTTATCCGCAAGACCGAATTGACTATATTTTAAACGATTCAAACCCGAGCTGTTTAATCACTACAGAAGACCTGAAGCCGTGTGCAGAAGCGACACCTGTGATAGAAGTGCTTGTAATGGAGGAGGTTTCACTTACTTCATTCCCTGTTGAAAATATAAATCATAATAATCATCCAATGAATCCGGCCTATGTTATCTATACTTCCGGTTCAACTGGCCGACCAAAAGGTGTGGTTATTCCGAACCAGAACGTTATCCGCTTACTTGATGCAACAGATGAATGGTTTCATTTTAACGAAGAAGATCGCTGGTCGCTGTTCCATTCCTATGCCTTTGACTTTTCCGTATGGGAAATATGGGGTGCCCTGTTATATGGCGGTGAGCTCGTAATCATACCGTACAATGTCAGCCGCTCACCTACCGACTTTTTGGCATTGCTTGCAGACAAGAAAATTACGGTGCTGAACCAGACACCATCTGCCTTCTATCAGCTCATGACCGTTGATAAAGAGCATCCCGAACTGTCCGGACAACTGGCACTACGCTGCATTGTATTTGGCGGGGAGGCACTTAACCTGACGCGTTTACAGGAATGGTATGACCGACACCCGGAAGATGCACCTACCCTTGTGAATATGTACGGCATTACCGAAACAACTGTCCATGTCAGCTACTTAAGTGTAAATGAAGAACTGAGCCAGTCACAGGCGAATAGTCTGATCGGCACGGCGATTCCTGATTTAAATATTTATGTCCTTGATGGGCAGTTAAAACCGGTCCCTCCCGGTGTTGTCGGCGAAATGTATGTTTCTGGCGAAGGCTTGGCACAAGGCTATTTAAACCGCGCTACCTTAACGGCAGAACGTTTTATCGCCAACCCGTATGGACCTCCGGGAAGCCGGATGTACCGTACAGGTGATCTGGCTCGCTGGATGAAAAATGGCGAACTGGACTATATCGGACGCATTGACCACCAAGTGAAAATACGCGGTTTCCGCATTGAGCTTGGCGAGATTGAACAAGTGCTTCTGAATCATCTGCAAATCGCACAGGCAGCTGTCATTGCGAGAGAAGATCGAAAAGAAGATGTCCGTTTGGCTGCCTACTATGTTCCGGAGCAAGGCACGGACGTAACCGAGCAAATGTTGAAAGATTTCGTCTCCCGTTCACTGCCGGTCTATATGGTTCCTTCAAGCTGCACTCGCCTGGAGCAAATGCCGCTTACAGCAAACGGAAAACTGGATACGAAGCAGCTCCCTGCACCTGTTATTACATTGCAGGAACTGGTATTGCCGAAAACACCGCAGGAAACATTGCTTTGTGAACTATTCTGCGAAGTACTGAATCTGCCACAGGTCGGCACAGAGGACAGCTTTTTCGAACTTGGCGGCCACTCGTTACTAGCCGTACAGCTGATCGGACGCATTCGCGAGGCATTCGGGAAAGAGCTGGCAATCGGGCATTTGTTTGAAGCACCTACTATATCCGGACTCGCTCATATTCTGCAAAAAGGAAAAGAATCACAGGCATTGAACACCGTACTGCCGTTACGCAGCGGGGAGCAACCGATTTTTGCTGTCCATCCTGCAGGGGGGTTAAGTTGGTGCTATGCAGGACTGTTAAAAAATCTGCCGCCGGAGTTTGCCCTATACGGCATTCAAGCAAAAGGGATTGCCGAAGATTGTGAACTACCGGGTTCTTTAACTGAAATGGCGCTCGGCTATATTGAAGCCATCAAAGAAATTCAGCCAAAAGGACCTTATCGTCTACTCGGATGGTCACTTGGCGGAAATGTCGTACAGGAAATGGCTGTCCAACTGGAACGCCAAGGAGAAGAACTGTCGCTTCTATGCATTATGGATGCCTACCCGTTCACATTCACCCCGCCAGTGGAGCTGACGGAAGAACAGGAGGCACTTGTGGCACTTCTTGCCCTAGCCGGGTATGAACCTGACATAGAAGATGAAGTGACACAGGAATATGTAATGGATGCTCTAAAAGCAGAGGGCAGCGCGATTGCAACATTAGATGAATCGACGTTTCTGCGCTTAAAAGAAGTTTATAAAAACTCGATTCAGTTACTCAAAAATCATCAGCAAGAAACGTATAATGGCGATGCTTTATTTTATAAATCTACACTTGTGCCAGATTGGATCCCGGACGTTGATGTTACTTCGTGGAATCCGTATATCAAAGGAGAGCTTACACAGATTGATATTGCCTGTCGCCATAAAGATATGTGTCAATCCATTCCATTGAATGAAGTCGGTCAAACATTAGTCAAGTACTTAGTAAAGGAGAAAAAAATGTATGTCTAACCCTTTTGAACAAGAAGATCGTGAATATTACGTTTTGCGAAATTCGGAAGAACAGCACTCTGTATGGCCAGCAGTCATTCCTGTCCCTGCCGGATGGGAGGTCGTATATGGCCCTGCGTTAAAACCATTATGCCAACTCTATATAGAAGAAAATTGGCTGGATATGAGACCTAAAAGTCTGCGTAGTGTTTTGGGATGAAAGCACAGCGAGCAGTCATCATCGCCCTCTATGTTGTGGCGATGTTCATGGTTTCAATCGACGGAACGATTGTCAATGTGCTACTTCCTACAATTGCCGTTGAATTCGGTGTAACGCCGGGGGCAACGAACGGCATTAATATCGGCTACCTTGTCAGCATCGCTGTTGCATTGCCTGCTGCCGGCTATTTAAGCAATCGGTACGGCGTAAAAAGAATGTATGTACTCTCTGTCAGTCTATTTACACTCGCCTCTCTTCTTTGCGGATGGGCGGGAAGCTTGCAGGCCCTTATTTTAGCGCGCGTGCTGCAGGGACTGGCAGGAGGAATCATTACACCCGTCAGCATGACACTGCTGTTTCGGACATTTTCTCCACCGGAAAGACAAAATCTGTCGCGTTCATTAGTATTGCCAATCGCCTTTGCACCGGCGATTGGCCCCTTAGTGGGCGGACTGTTTTCGGAGTATTTATCCTGGAACTGGGCGTTCTTCATTAATATTCCTTTTGGTATCATCATCGTCCTGATCGGACTTTTTGCCTTAACGGAATTTGAGATTTTTAAAGCACCGTTCGATACGAAAGGCTATATGCTCATTGCACTCGGGTTGCCGCTGTTAATGCTCACTCTGAGCCTTATTGCATCAGACGGTGTTTCCATTACGGTCGTCTTTTGTGCGATTGTCGGTGTATTTTTATTAAGCCGGTTTTATGTATATGAACGAAAAATAAAAGAGCCGCTGCTGGATGTGCGTCTGTATGAACAACCGCTTTTCCTTTCATCGAGTCTCGTCGCGATGTGTTCCATGGGCGCATTGATGGGGATGCTGTATCTGTTCCCGCTCATGTATCAGTACGCGTACTCAGCTTCTGCTCTGGAAAGCTCACTCATTACGTTTACCGAGGCACTTGGACTGATGGTCGCATCCAAATTACTGCCTCGAACATCCCAGCATTTCGGCATGCTGTATACAGTACGTCTCGGTCTGATTGGTACAGTAATGATTTTCTGCTGTATCGCCATCCTTGGTCCTTCAGCAAATCCTTGGCTGTTACGCGGATTGATGTTTGCAGTCGGGATATGTTTAGGACATAGTGTAATCGGTTCGCAACTTTCGGCCTTTCATCATGTAGCAAAAAGTCAGATGAGCAAGGCGACAACGCTATACAATATGCTTAACCGCGTTGGAGCAGCAGTAGGAATTGCACTTGTAGCGACGACATTAACCGTGTCTGGTCGCTACTTTTCAGAGATCCTTTCTTATCAGTACGCCCTCGTTGCTACGGTCGTTCTGCTTCTGGCAGGACTCGGCTGTTCTTTATTTGCGAAAGAACAGGAAACTATTCTAAAGGGAGAAAAAGCATGACAACCATTGCCTATTGCAAGATCAACGAGATGCCTACTGATTGGCAACGTTATCTTCCCTTTTTGGAAAACGACGTGGTGCAGCGTATTGGACGCATGCGGAAAACGGAAGATCAGTTGCGGACGGTTTGTGCCCATTTACTGACGAAGATGATGTTGGTGACAACTTACGAAATGGAATTGTCTGAAATTCGCTTTACCAAAGATTCAAACGGTAAATACCAACTAGGACAAGACCTTCACTTCAATCTCTCCCATTCCGGAAGTTATGTGGCATGTGCCATTAGTGATTTTCCGGTTGGAATTGATGTGGAACAGCAGGTAACAAGGGACTTCTCCCTCTTTCAAACATTGTGGAGCGAAGAGGAGAATCACTTCTATAAGCTTCTTGAACAGGAAGCTTTCTATGCCCTCTGGACTGCTAAGGAAAGTTACGGGAAATATAAAGGGTTTGGTTTACACGATTCTTTAATGGAGGCAACGATTCGGCAAGATGGATCGATTCATCACCCCGCCTCACGTGTAAAAGCCCGTACCATACCTTTTTTCCCTGCACCTGGTTACAGTGCAGCTGTCTGTTTGGAGGATTCCTTGGAAAACGTGACGCACGTTCAGTGGGCACAAATTGAAACGTTTTTCAGGGAAAAGGTTGGAGAAATTGATTTTAACAAGCCTGTAACCAAGTAAAAGGTTACAGGCTTAATCCATTCATCTTATACTCGCTGAACATTATTAATTACTACTTTGCTTTTAGGCAAGCTTGGAATACTTACTTTGCTGTAGCTTAAATCCTGTTCCGGAACATCGTATGTCATTTGGTTAACTAGGAAATCCAGACTCACTTTCATCATCTCAATCGTCACCCATTCCCCCGCACAGCGATGGCCTAAATAGTAATCGCCGCCCCCTTGCGGAATAAAGCTGAACGGACTGCCATCCCAGTTTTCAAAACGGCTCGGTTGAAACACTTCGGGATTCCCCCAAATATTCGTATCATGATTCGTTCCGTATAAATCCAATAAAGTTAATGTACCCTTTTCAAACGTATAATCCTTCCATGTAAAATCTGCTTTTACTTCCGCGGCGGCAAAAGGGAAGAATGGATAAAAACGGCGCACCTCCTGCACAAACATCTGTGTATTTTTTTCGTTGCCGGACTGAAGCTTCTTCCGCTCTTCCGGATAATGGTGGGCAGCCAATGCTGAAAAAGTAATATAGACCGCAATCGCTACAATCGGCCTTAATATATTGATTACTTCTACAGAAGCGACCTCCTGATCAAGAAGATTCCCTTCCAAATCACGATGCCATGAAAAAGTATACAGTGCTGTACCTTCTTCCGGATTCAGTTTCCCCTCGCGCACTTGGTCGATGAGGTTCCCCATCCACTTTTCCACCCGGTTTCGTGCATGTCTGCCAGCCCAGTGCGATGGTCCGATTGCCGTTGCCGATTCAAACATCGCTCTAAAATCGTCGGCGAGCTTTTTCATGTCCTTGTCTTCCACCGGTACCCCCGCCCACTCACAGGCAGTACGGCACATAATTTCCAGCGCTTCCTCGTAAAGAACAACGTCGTCCATCTCCTGCCATTTAGTTAAAGCCGTGTCCCACTGTTTCGCGGCAATTTCATTCAGTTTTTTAAGTCGGTCCTGGGACATTATGGACATAAACATCTTTTTCCGGTGCTTATGGGCATCTCCATCCAGTGTCTGAACACCCTTTTTGCCGAATAATGTTTCGGCAACACGGTTTGGTGCAACGCCTGCCCTTTTAAACTTACTGTTATCGTAAAAAAGATCAGCCGCTTCCTTTCCGCCCATACAGACCGCCTTTTTTCCAAGCAATCGTGTTTCGAACAGATCGGAATGAAAGCTTTGTCTTCTATTTAAAATATACAAATAACCTTCTCTCAGAAGATTCAGGCTGTGGTCAATTCCTTCTTCCTTTGGCACCGAGTTTGTCATCTACTTCATCTCCTTTTTTCTAAAAACATTGTCGGTAACCAATTCCCTGTTTATTCTTCAAAAAAACTTGCTTCCATTTGAACGGAAAAAACAGGCGGCGAAAATTTTCACCACCTGTTTATTCTTATACGAACTCTGCTTCTGCAGACGCCTCACGCTTGAGCTGATCCATAATTTTTGCTGTAGAATAAACTGCCCCACAGCGGCCTGCCACATAGTTGATCGCCATTTCGTGCTCAGCTTGTGTAAAATCAGCTACTGCATCGGCAATGAAAAACGGCTTAATGTCCGACATGAAAGCCTCTCCAGCAGTCATGAGGCAACCGATATGGGCGTAAACCCCGCAAATGATTAACTGATCTCGGCCTTGTTCGTTCATCATTTCCAGTAAATTAGATTTTTTAAATGCACTGTAGCGCCATTTTTTCAATACGATATCGGCCTTGCCTGGCGCCAATTCATCGATTACTTTTGTAATATTCGGATCGTCTTTTAGTCCTGTTCCCCAAAAATCAGTCAGTAATGCGCGATCCTCTGGTTTTTGATTTCCCGATTGTGCCGTATAGACAACTGGAATGCCAAGTTCATCGCATTGTTTTCTGATTGCTTTTATGTTGGCGATCATTTCACGAACTAATGATGAATCCTTCTCATAGTAATCGATAAAGTATTGCTGCATATCGTGAATGAGCAGGACAGACTTGTTGGGATCGACTTCCCAACCTACTTTATTTTTTGGAAGATTGCTTTCTTTTGGCATTTTATATGATGAGATCGCTGGAATAGCCATCTAAATCACTCCTTTTTCTTTGTTGGTGAACCCTGTTGTATTTCATATAAATAGTCGTTAAATATTCTTCAGCTGCTCTGTATCGATACCCATTGCGCAAAGCATTGTCTGGAATTTCGCACCCGTCTCAGCCAATTCTTCTTCAGGCTTCGATTCGCTCACAACGCCTGCTCCCGCAAATAATCGTAATGAATCGCCATTTGCCTCTGCACAGCGAATCGTCACAACCCATTCCCCATCGCCTTCAGCATCACACCAACCGACTGTCCCTGTAAAGAAGCCTCGGTCAAACGGTTCAATTTCTGTGATTGCCTGTCTTGCCTTTTCCGTTGGTGCGCCACAAACAGCTGGTGTAGGCTGCAGGGCAATAGCTAAATCCAACGATGAGGTATCCGCTTTCAGGAGCTCTCCTTTAATGACTGTCGAAAGATGCATCATCGTTTCCGTATACACGACTGACGGTTTTTCCGGGACTTCGATCGTTTTTAGTAATGGACGCAATCCCTTGACGACTGCTTCCACTACGACCGCATGCTCATGTAAATCCTTTGGTGACGAAAGCAGTTCCTCTTCACGTCTTTGGTTCTCTACCGGATCTTCACTTCTAGGTCTTGAGCCGGCCAATGGATTCGCGATGGCGTACATCCCTTGTCTTGAAACAAGCAGCTCCGGACTAGCCCCGATGAGCGAAGCCTTTTGATTTCCGTATTCAATCGGTGCTGCAAACGTATATCCATGTTTGTTTTGATACGCAAGATTTCGTAACAGCTGCGGAAGGTCGATCGGCTCATTGAGACCTACTTCCAGTGAACGTGCCAGTACAATTTTATCAAGTTCGCCGTTTTTTATTCTTTTAATGCCTTGTATGACACCTTGCTTATAGTGCTCTGGTGATGGATTGGATACGAGCCGATTCACAGTAACAGATGCTGAAGCGGTCACTGCCCTTTCCTCCTGCTGCAATGATGGTGCGATTTGGATAGATTCCGGAACAAGTAAACATGCCTTTTTATAGTAATCAAATGGCACCGCGCCTGCTACGACAGGTCGTGGATATCCTTGTTCTTTGGCTTTCTTCAACGCGCTCGCCACTCTATCGGACAATCCTTCCATCTGGTTTTGAAATGGTTCACCCGCTGGCACGTGCATGAATACACCTTTGCCTAATATCGTTCTTTTTGGTGTTTCAATGAAAAAATCACCAACTTCATACTCATCTAAAAGTTCATGTTCGATTAGTGCTTTTTGTTTGCTTACCATATTACCGCTCCTTTTCGTTTCACTACTCTGAATTCAAAAGACAGACTTAGCTCGCTCCCAATGTTGCGCCGCCATCCACGACAAGATTGCTCATCGTAATATGGCTTGAGTGCTCGGACAGGAAAAACAGGATAGCGCCGACAATATTGTCCGGTTGTGCAATCTTTTTCAGCGGAATCCCTACTTTATACGTTTCAGGCATTCCTTTAATCATAACTTCAGCTCCATGATCATCGGACCACATCGAACGTTGCATATCCGTATCGGTCGAGCCTGGTGAAACGATATTGCAGCGTATATTATGCTCTGCCAGCTCTAAACCAAGACATTTTGTAAACATGACCGTTGCCGCCTTTGATGCTGCATAGGCCGCCATAGAAATTCTCGGTACACTTGCGGCATTTGATCCGACTGTTACAATTGAACCTGCATTTCTTTGAATCATATAACGGCTTACCGCTCTTGAAACATAAAACACACCTGTCGTATTAATTGAAAAAATCCTTGCCCAGTCACGGTCAGTACATGATTCGACCGGTCCTGTAGCCAATGCACCTGCTACATTGACGAGCATTTCAATTGGCCCGATTTCGTTTTCCACTTTCTCTACAACTGCATCAATGGCGTTACTATCTCCGACATCTGCAGGAAAGGCGAAAACTTCGTGGTCCTGCTCTATTAAACCAATCACATGGCTTCTCAATTTCTCCTCGTTATAATCGATTACAGCAACTTTTACTCCTAATGTAGCCAAGCTTTTGACAAGGCTTGCGCCAATTCCCTGGGCTCCGCCTGTCACAAGTGCAACTTTCCCTCTTAACTCCTGAAAGTTCACTTCAACACTTCCTTTCGTTTACAGTTATGTAAAGACAGCTTGATTTCTTATTAGAATCAACAATCAATAATGATAATCATTATCAATTGATTCTATTAGCAATGATAGGCCTAACATTTTACAACGTCAAGAGACATTCAAACATTCCAATAGAAAGACCTAAGTTTCGGTTTAGTGCTGATTTAAAGAAGTAATATTCAGCATTTTCGAAAAATTTATAAGGAAAATTGATTTAACAAAATCCAAATAAAGGAATAAATATGAACTTTCTCTCCTCTATTATGTAGTCTTATCAATTCATTACTGCCCCCTAGAGAAGCTATCATTGTGTAAATATTTGGCCAGAAATACATTCTTGGAAAAGAGAGCGATAGGAATATTGAATTACTGCACAATAGATTATGGAACTTCTTCGTTTTTTCCTGTAAATATTTAAATTATTTTAATGTAGAACACCGTTAAATACCTGCTACTAAAACATTCCCAAGCTTTGAATTCCATAAAAATTAATACAAGACTGAAAAATTTTGTTTAACTAGCGCTTGTTTGTGTTAATTACAGTAATAACACTTTTTTCTGTAAACAGAAAAAAGCTATACATAAAACGTGCATGACAGTTTTACTTAGAAAATGAAATAAAAAGGACGTGGTACATGAATGTTGGAAATCGTGAATTTTTTGAATAAGTATGTTTGGAGTAATGCGTTAGTATTTTTATTTTTGGCAGTCGGTCTCATATTTACGTTGAGAACTCGATTTGTTCAAGTTCGACGCTTTAAAGATATGATCACATTGCTGTTTGAAAAAAATAATGACAGTGCAGGGATTTCTTCTTTCCAGGCATTGGCGATGTCATTGGGCAGTCGTATCGGTACAGGTAATATTGTCGGTGTTGCAGCGGCCATCAGCCTCGGTGGTCCTGGTGCAGTTTTCTGGATGTGGGTTATGGGATTTTTAGGTGCAGCCACTTCATTTATTGAAATTACCCTTTCTCAAATTTTCAAAAGTAAAATCGAAGGTGAATACCGCGGCGGAACTCCGTTTTATATTTACAAAGGCTTGAATTTAAAATGGTTTTCCATTATTTCAGCGACGATTTTAATTATCGTTATCGGTATTTTATGGCCGACAGTACAGGCGAACACGATTGCTTTAACGGCTCAGGAATCGTTCAATGTTCCCCCACTTGTAACAGGTCTGCTGCTTGCTACATTAATGGCTGTAATTATTTACGGTGGTGTAAAGCGAATCGCTACTGTTTCAGAATATTTGGTTCCGTTTATGGCATTAGCATACGTGACAATTTGTATCGCATTATTAGTCGTTAACATTTCTGAAATTCCGGCGATGTTTTCATTAATCGTAACAAGTGCGCTTAACTTGAATGCTACATTTGCAGGTCTAGTCGGTACAGCCATCGCAATGGGTGTTCAGCGTGGTGTATTCTCAAGTGCTGCCGGGTTAGGTACGGAAACGTTTGAATCCGGTGCAACGAGTGTTTCGCACCCTGCCAAACAAGGTTTAGTACAGGCATTTTCTATTTACATCGATACGTTTCTAATCTGTACAGCGACAGCCTTTATGATTTTAATTACAGGTATGTACAATGTTGCGCCAAGTGCTGGCGAGGCCATCGTATCGAACATTCCAGGTGCTAACCCTGAAATTTATACACAGTCGGCAATGAGTACACTGATCTCTCCGACATTCGGTCAGTACTTTATGACAATTTCATTATTCCTGTTCTGTTTTACTACGTTAATTACGTACTTCTACAAAATGGATACGAACATTGCCTTCATTAAAGAAACGCTGAATATCGGCAAAGCAGGCAAATTTATTACACATGCTGCCCGCATCGGCCTTCTAGGTATGGTTATTTTCGGTGCAGTGAATTCGGCTACCCTCATTTGGGCGATTACCGATTTAGGTGTCGGAATGCTCGGTTGGGTAAACGTCATTACGGTCGTACTGCTTTCTAAAACAGCTTTAATCGCATTGAAAGATTACGATATGCAAAAACGATTGGGGCTTAACCCAACATTCAACCCGTTAGTATTAGGTATTAAAAACGCGGATTTCTGGGAAGACCTCGAAGCAAGATCTTCGATACCAAATACCGTTCCTTCAAAAGGAAAAACGGTCGTTGCGAAGAAAGTTCAAGAGCGTCTGCAACCAGTACCGAATCCGTTTTCTGAATAAATGAGAGGCTGACCATTGCTGAATTTTCGGGTTATGGTCAGCTTTTTTATTTATTATTCCCTTCATATATGGTTCAATTATAGAACAAACGTTCTAATTAAGAGGTGAAGTTTATGCACATCGAACGATTGCACATCCGCATCATGATTACTTGCTCGATTGTGGGCTTTGCCAAACGTGAAGCATTGGCCGCAAGCTATCCGGCAGAGGCAATTGATGAACTGGAACAGCACGGTTATATTGCCCGAACACGCTATGGCCATTATTACAATACGAAGCTTGCCGCACAGTATTTAAGAAAGTTCATTACAACGTACAGCCCGCGCTTAAAGGTTCCGGAGATGGTGGAACTGTTGAAACATGCACCCGAATATGTCGTCGTCGATATTGAAACGACGGGTGGTTCTGCTGCCAGAGGTGATAAAATTGTGGAGATTGCTGCACTGAAAATACGCAACGGAGAAATGGTGGATCTTTTCCACCGGTTTGTGAATCCGGAAAAACCGATCAAAAATTCGCATATTCACGGGATTACTAATGAACGCGTAAAAGATGAGCAAACGATCTCCCCTGTCATTCACGCCTTTAAAGATTTTTTAGGTGATTTGCCGATTGTCAGTCACCATATCGGGTTTGACTGGTACAGCTTCCTCGCACTCGAGTTTTTCCGAAATGGCATTCGTCCAACGAATCCGGCAGCCTGTACGGTACTGCTTGCGCGCAAATATTTGGACAGTCCGAGAAATAATTTAAATGTCATTGCCGAGACATATAACATCCCGCTCCTTAACCACCATACTGCCGATGCGGATGCGATTTGCGCCAATGAAATACTGCAGCTTATTTTGAAAAAAGCGACTGCACAGTAGGAGAAACGGTTCTATTAGTGCGATCGCTTTTTTGTTTTGTGAGTTTATTAGAATAGTTGTGACGGTTATTAGAAAATGTTGGCCGGGTATTAGAACATTTGGGTGCTTTATTTGAAGATGTCGGCTGTTTATTAGAACAACTCACTGGTATATTAGAAAGTCTTACTTTATTAGAACAATGCAGGTCGTTATTAGAACTCTATTTGAAACTATTTCCAGTCTGTCGTCGTAGAATATAACAAATGGAGGTGGACGGATGAGGAACTTCTCATTATATATGATGTTTGTCGGGATATTGATCACTGCCATAAGCGGGAACTGGATCATCTTTAATTATGGTAACGTAACAATTTCTCCGAAAGCTTCATATGTTGGTTTCGGAATTGGGTTAGTGCTTGTAGCGGGCACATTTATCATGAGCCGTTTCTCTACGTACCATGAAATTTCAAGTACAGATGATAAACGAGACGCTTTAAACAGGTGGCTTATGGGAAATTATCCGGTTAATAAATGGTTGATTGTCCTCATTATTCTTCCACTTGTGATTGCACCGTTTTACAACTGGCTGCTGCTTTTTACATTAATTAAGTGGTATTTAATTGCTGGGAGTATGATAGCCGGGATAATTTTTATTCTGCAAGGTGAACGGGTTGAAGATGATGCGGATTGGCAGTACAAAGGGAAAACTAAGAACTATACTCTTATTATTAGATAGGTACGAAACAGTAAATTTTCGCATACTTTAGCAACAATAAAAAAAGAGGTGAACGATTGAATTCGAATCAAGATTATACTGCAGCGCAACCGCAGTTTACATTCGATGTTAATAAAAATCCGTTGTTCGTTAAAGACCAGCATAATTTTATCAACCTGCTTGGCGTTGGCCAGTTAAATACGCTGGATAATATATCGCTGCTTGATATTTATTTGAGTGCCAATAATGTCATTGAGCCGCACTACCACCAAAATGCTGCAGAACTTGTTTACTGTATTACGGGGAGTGCGGTTGTTTCGATTTTGAATCCGTTTACGAAACAGCTGATGCATTTCCCGATTAGCCCCGGTCAAGTGGCGAACGTTCCTCAAGGGTGGTGGCATTATGAAGTCGCTACGCAAAACAACACGCATCTCCTTGCCATTTTTAATGCTCCGACACCGGAAGTGATTTTAGGTTCCGACCTGCTCAAGCTGACACCGGCAAATATTATGGCCCATACTTATGGGATGAACGAAAATTTATGGCAGCAGGCAGTGGCCCCTGTCAGACCAAATACGTTCATCGGTCCGCCAAACCCTTGGCAGCATACTCAGCCCGGTAATTATGGCGGCGGGTATGAGCAGTGATTGATATCGGTCAAAGGGATCAAATTTCAAAAAGTGCTTGATAAATGGGATGTTCATGTTATGATTATTGTGAATTTAACCTAATACTGGAAGCAGATAATCTGCTCGTTAAACTACTAGGGGCGCCTTTATGGCTGAGAAGTACCCTTTGCACCTGATCTAGGTAATACTAGCGTAGGAAAGTAGTGTCGATCCCCTATTTTTATTTTTGTATAGGCTACGATACCACTTTCTTAATTGAAAGTGGTTTTTTTGTTGCAAAAATTATTATAAAGGATGGTAGAAATGAATAAAACGAGAAAACTTACATACTCCGCGATTATCGCAGCAATTACAACGATTCTCAGCAGTTTGGTGTATATCCCATTAGGTTTTGCAAAAATTTTTCCGATTCAGCACTTTGCCAATGTCGTCTCGGCGGTACTGCTCGGTCCATGGTATGCGGTGTTACAGGCATTTCTTACTTCGACGTTAAGAAACTTGATGGGGACAGGCAGTATCTTTGCCTATCCGGGAAGCATGATCGGCGCACTTCTCGCTGCATTTTTATTTACGAAAACGAAGAAGCTGGCGTTTGCAGCGGTAGGTGAAGTGATTGGAACAGGGTTGCTCGGTGCGATGGCTACTTATCCGATTGCAATTTTATTTTTAGGTCAGGAAGCGGCGCTGTTCGGTTTTGTCCCGGCATTTATGATGAGTTCATTTGCGGGTGCGCTTTTAGGTTATGGCTTGCTGAAGGTGATGGTGAGAAACAGGGCTTTTGGCGGGATGCTTTATCAGAATGTTGGGTGATTAGCTGGGCAAGGGTTTTTATTAGAAGGTTTCGGGGGGTTATTAGAACTTCGGGATGGGGTATTAGAACTTTCGCGGATTTTATTAGAACAATTTAATAACGGAGAATACTTTTCACCGGCATACCGATTTTATTAGAAGATTTGAGCGGTTATTAGAACTTCTAAGTAGGAAATTTGAAGATCTATGGATGATATTAGAACAAATCACATACTTATTAGAACAACCGCCACTTATATTAGAAAATCTCACTTTTATTAGAAGATCTTAAAATATATTGGAACAACTCAGACCTTTATTAGAAAATGAAGCGCCGGGTATCGATGCATGACACCCGGCACATTTTATTAAGCTAAATTAATCTGCCATGACACGCCGTAACGGTCATTTATCCAGCCAAACTTCTTACTGAAACCGTAATCACCGATTGGCATTAGCGGATGGCCGCCTTCAAGCAGTTTTTCATATAGATGGTCGGTTTCCTCTTCTGTATCACATGTAATAAAAATGGAGAATGACGGTGTGAAGTCAAATTCATGTTTTAAATTACTGTCAATGCACATGAATTCCTGGCCTTTAATAGAAAAAGTTGCCTGCATGACTTTCCCTTCGTCTCCGCCTTCATTTGCCCCATAGCGGACAATGCTCGTAATTTCCGTGTCCTCAATAATTGATGTATAGAAGTTCATTGCTTCTTCTGCAACACCGCCTTGGAACATTAAAAATGGTTTTGCGCTTTTCATTGTACTCTTCCCCTTCTGAATTCAAATTTCCACCACTTCAATTTAGCCTATTTTAACCTTTTTCGCGAACTTTTCTACCTATAAAAAGGCATCTCCTTACTCGAAGATGCCTTTCGTTTAATATTTAAATTTCGCGATAACGAGCTGTAATTCCTGTGCCAGTTCCGTTAAAGCTTGTGCCGATGATGAAATTTCTTCAATCGCGATGAGCTGCTGTTCCGAAGATGCGGCAACTTCTTCTGAAACCATATAAAGATATATTAGAACGATTCAACCTTTTATTAGAAAATCTTCCCCGAAAATTCAATCACCGGATGGCCATAATCCGCACCCTGTGTTTCATTTTACGTTCCCTAACCTTGATAGCTCACTTTTCCGGTCTCGACTAATTCCTTCAGACCCATGAACATTAAGTTCCAGCCTTGTTCCGTGCCATCTCGCATTTCATCTACAGCTTTTGCGATGTCAGCATCTGTCCATTGCTCTTCATTTTCTACATGGATCAGTTGGGTGAACGTCATTTCACTGCCTTGTCCCAATTCTTTCAGCTCCACAGTAATCGTATCTGCCAGTTCGCTGAATTGCGGCATCTTAAAAGTGAACACGATTTTTTCAGGCGAATTAATTTCAAGATACTCGCCGATTGCGCGGTAGTCTTTTCCACCACGGTGATCGACAATTTCCCAGCCGCCCCCTACTTTCGGGTCATTTTGAGCAACCTTGTTCGTCCCTTCTAAAGTAAAGAACCACTTTTTCATCATCACAGGATTCAGCCATGCGTCAAACACTTTTTCGGGCTTTACATCAAATTCTCTTTTCATCGTTAATGTCGTTGTTGAAATATTGTTCATTCAAATTCTCCTTTTAGTTTATTAATAACCTATTTACCGGAACTATTAAAACAATTGCTCCAATAAAAAAGCCTCCTGCGAGATTGCCCTCACAGGAGACTTGCTTCAACAATTATTCTCCGAAAACGATATGCCATTCAGCGCGGCCTGCTAAAAATTCTTCAGCTAATGCTTTTGCGCCTTCTAAGCTATGGCTTGCTGCCCAGCCACATTGTACTTCATTACATGCTGGAACAGACTCTGCCTTCAGCACATCTTGCAGTGTATTTTCAATAATCGTTAATACGCCGTCATAGTCATTGTAGTTCAGTAATGCCAAGTAGAAGCCTGTTTGGCAGCCCATTGGCGATAAATCAACGACATCTTCACTATGGTTGCGGATACGGTCTGCCATTAAATGCTCTAAAGAGTGAAGTGACGGCATTTCCATATGTGCTTTGTTCGGCTGTTTGAAACGTATATCGTATTTTGTTACGACATCGCCCTTCGCTCCTGTTTTTGTACCGGCAAGTCGTACGTATGGTGCTACTACTTTTGTATGATCTAAATCAAAGCTTTCTACATTTGTTTTCTCTGTTGTCATGTTGAATCCCCCTAGTTAGATAAATTGCATAGATTTAATAAATTGTTGAATCCGTTCATTATTATTCGATGTAAAGAAGTTTTCGGTTACGCCGTCATAGCCGATTTCACCGTTTTCCAGAAATAAAATCCGGTCTGCCACTTCGCGTGCAAAATTCAGGTTGTGCGTCACGATAATCATCGACTTGCCTTCTTCCGCCAAATCTTTCAGCACCTTCAGCACTTCCCCCTCAAGCTCGGGATCCAGTGCACTCGTCGGCTCATCGAACAGTAAAAACTGCGGCTCCATTGCCAATGCTCGTGCGATGGCGACACGCTGCTGCTGCCCGCCGGATAATTGAGAAGGATACTGGTCTGTTTTATGACTCAGGCCAACCTTCTCCAATAATTGCTGTGCCTTTTGTCTTGCAGCCGCTTTATCTTTCCTTAAAACGGTAACCGGTCCTTCCATCACATTTTCAAGCACTTTCATATGCGGGAACAGATTAAAGCTTTGGAATACCATCGCCGTATTTTGGCGAATCGAAAGCAGGTTCTTTTGAGAGATGGGTTTGTTCAGTTCAACTTTTTGATTACCGACTGTCAGGACTCCTTTTTCAGGTCGCTCCAATAAATTGATACAGCGTAAAAGCGTTGATTTCCCTGAACCGGATGGACCTAAAATAACCGTTGTTTCGCCTTCATGAAATGTTAAATTGATATTTTTCAATGCCTCGTTCTCGCCAAAGAACTTCGACATTTGCTGAAATTGTACGATAATAAGCCCTCCCTTTTAGCGCTTCACTTGCCACTCTTATACATACTTCGATGCGTATTTTTCCAGGCGGCTTTGAATGACCATCAGAATACTAATGAAAATTAAATAGATGACCGCACAAAGTGAATAAATCATAAGCGGCTCATATGTTCTTGCTGTAATTTGCTGCCCGACCATGAATAAATCTGCTAGTGTGATACTCGCAACTAAAGATGTGCCTTTCACTAAATCGATAAAATCATTGGCCACTGAAGGCAATGAAATTCGAACGGTCTGCGGTGCGATCACTCGTCGCATCATTTGCCAGTACGTCATACCGAGTGATTCTGCTGCCTCCCATTGCCCTTTTGGAATGGCCAAAATCGAAGCTCGAATCGATTCAGATGCATAGGCACCCGTATTCAGTGAAAATGTAATAATCGCCGCTGTCCATGCATCAAGCGTAATCCCCAATTTCGGCAAACCGAAGAATACGATAAACAATGTTACCAATAATGGTGTTCCACGAAATACCCAGACGTACGTACCGAAAATCCAGCGTAATACTTTGTAGTTTGAGATTCTAGCCAGTGCCGTCACGACTGCGATGACTAATGCTATGGCAAAGGCAATGAGCGATAGCGGAATGGTAACAAGAAGTCCTGCTTTTAAAATCGGCCAGATTGAGTTAAGTAAAATATCCATTTCTCTACTCATCCACTAACACTCCTTTCTATAGTTGAATCCACGTAAAAAAGGCCGTCGAAACGACCTTTCCATTAGTTGTTTGAAATAACATTTTCACCAAAATATTTTTCCGAAATTGCTTCGAATGTACCGTCTTCTGTACGTTCTTTAATAATTTCATTTAACTTCTCACGGAACTCATCGTTTTCTTTATTTAAAATTAATGCGATATCAGTTGAATTAATCGCACCGTCCAGCACTTTCAATTTCGTATCCGGCTGTTCCTGCAAGTATGTCAAGAATGTTACACGGTCATGGATTGTTCCATCTGCGCGGCCTTGCACAACAAGCTCGATTGAACTCATTAAATCATTTGTAGCAACAACTTCTGCACCAAGCGCTTCTGCATCGCGGGCAAAGTTACTTGTAATTGTTTGTGAAGATTTTTTGCCGTCCATGTCAGCCGGCTCTTTAATTTCTGTGTTATCCGTATGAACTGCAACTACCGCTTCTGATTTCATATATGGCGTTGAGAAGTCGTACTTTTCTTTACGCTCATCTGTAATCGATACGTTATTAATAACGAAATCGTATTTATCTGTATCTAAACCTGCAATTAAAGAATCCCACTTTGTTTCAACATATTCTGCTTCAACACCAAGGTCTTTTGCGATTTGATCAGCAATTTCATATTCAAAGCCTGTTAATGCTCCTGATTCATCATGGAAGCTGAATGGAGGAAATGTTCCTTCAAGACCGATTTGAATTTTTCCGTCTGCCTGGATTTCCTCTAATTTATTTTTTGCTTCGCTTGCGTTTTCCTCTGATTTGTCGCCACCACATGCTGCTAAAACAAGTGCTGATAATGTAACGATTGATAGTAATTTTTTCATGCTAAATGCCTCCGCTGTTAATTCCTAGTTATTTAATAAGCTTTATATTATAACAGGGTAATAATAAAAACAATCTTTATTTTCTGAACATTTTATAAGTTTAGAACTATTAGTTAAATAAAGCTAAGAATCGTGCGAAATACAGAAAAAAAGTGCCGATTTCCTCAAATAGAAAATTGCCACATTCATGTTAGCTTTCTAATGAAAATGGCGCTGTTCCTCGTTGCAGGAAAGCGCCATTTCATTCAATCTACTATTCTTCATAAATCATTTTCTTCGTCATTCCGCCATCGATTGTCAGATCTGTACCGGTAATAAAATTATTTTCCGGGTTCGCTAAATACAGACAGGCGCGGGCAATATCATCTGGTTTGCCGACACGGTTGGAAAAATGCTGGGCGTGGTCGGAAGGTCTGAGGGCATCGTAATCCCCTGTTTCAATCCATCCCGGTGAAATGCTGTTCACTGTTATGCTGAGCTCACTGAACGAACTTGCTAATGCATGCGTGAGGGCTAAGATTCCGCCTTTTGATGCCGCATAGCCTTCTGAATTCGGTTCGGACATGACGGCTCGCGTTGAAGCAAGATTGATAATCGCTCCGCCGCTGTTCATCCGCTTTGCCGCTTCACGTGAACATAAAAAGACACTGCGCAAATTCGTATTGATGATGTCATCCCAGTCTTCGAGCGATAATTCCAGCGGGGAAATCCATTTCCCTTTTCCCGCATTATTGATCAAAATATGAATTTCGCCAAAACGGGCTGCTGCCATCTCCATCAATTGAGTAACGCTCTCTTCACTGCGCACATCGGTCTCTGCAAAGATTGCGGAGTACCCTTCTTTTTGAAGTTCGCCTGCCAGTTGTACACCTAAGTCATGTTCGAGATCTGCGATGACAACATTCGCCCCGGCTTTTGCAAAATGGGTTGCTACGGAGCGCCCGATTCCTTGCGCTGCCCCTGTTACGATAACGGTTTTGTTTTGGAACATTAGTTGAATTCCTCCTTTGTAAATTGCTTAGTAAGAGTGTAACTGAAATGGGTAGAGATTTCGTGTTTGAGGTTGTGCCGAGGTGGGATTTTATTAGAAAAGTTTTGGCGGGTATTAGAACATTGGCGGGGTTTATTAGAAGATCTCGGTTAAACGGGCTCTTTTTTGCCTGTTGGGCGGCCAAGTGGAATTTTATTAGAAAAGTTTTGGGACATATTAGAAGAGTTGTTTGGGATATTAGAACTTTGGCGATCTTTATTAGAAGTTCTCCTTTAGTCGGGGGAATTTTGGGGAGAAAGCATTGATTTTCACGTTGTCCGGTGGCGTGCTGGGATTTTATTAGAAAAGTTCGGGTACATATTAGAAGAGTTGTATAGGATATTAGAACATTCGCCTACTTTATTTGAATAGTTGAAGCACTTATTAGAAAAAATAGAATTTATATTAGAACATCACACTTTTATTTGAACTTTTTTCGGGATATTAGAACAATGGAGAGCAATATTAGAAAGTCTGCCTCACTGCAATCGAGACCGCACATCTACTAGAACGAGTAATTGCCTCACTTTCATGCTATAATAGATCGAGCGGATCATTGCTAGTAAGGCAATGACAAAGGAGACAAAATAATGAGTCAACAAAATCAACAATCAGCACAACCATTACCTGAAAATTTCAGTGAATTAAAGAAAGCCGTAAACCGTTCAGCAGATTGGGAAGCACGGTTAGATGCAGTCCAGGAATTAGCGAAAATTAAAGCGGATGAATCGATCAAAATTTTGCAATATGTGGTGAAAGCGGATTTAGTAACGAAAGTTCGCGATGCTGCGGCGAAACAGTTAAAGAAAATGGGGCAGCAAGTGGAACCTTCTGAAGCACCTAAAGGCGAATTGTTCAAAGACCTGCGCAAAATTTTCAAACGTATTAAGAAGAGCTTGCCTGCGGACCACACGTATGAAGACTTCAAAGTAAAGCTTGAAAAAATGCGTATCGATATTTACAACACATACGAAGGCGAAAAAGGCGCACAATTTGACGCTTGGCTGAAGGATATGTGGAAAACTACTGAAACAAGAAAATAATTGGCATAGAGGCAGGGACATAAGTAGAATTATTGTGAAATAATAGGAAAGCCTTTATTAAGAAACGGGTATTTTGCAAAATTGATTGGAATGCAGGGCGACTCCTGCGGGAATAGCGTGACGCTTGAGACTACAGGCTCAGGCCACGCCCGCGGAAAGCGTCCCGGAATGGAAATCAATTTTAAAGTTCAGCAAAAAAATGATATTTTTCTCTGAGAGAAAAATATCATTTTTGGGTTATGTCCCGGCCTTTTTTTGCAGAAACAGCCGGCCCCTTCTCACGGCGACAACTGTATTCAAATTATCCCCAAATCTCTTTTGAAATATCGACAATATACTTCAGTTTTGCCCATTGTTCATCTTCAGTCAGAATATTTCCGTGATGCGTTGAGGCGAATCCACATTGTGGACTAATACATAATTGCTCCAACGGCACAAATTTTGTTGCCTCTTCAATACGAGCTTTAATATTTTCCTTCACTTCTAATTCACCATGTTTGGAAGTGAATACGCCCAGCACTACTTGTGGTCCGCCATTTGGAATGTATTCCAACGGTCCGAAATCACCGGAACGATCATCATCATATTCCAGGAAAAATCCATTTACTTTTTCTTTCGCAAATAATGTAGGCGCAATTTTAGCATAGCTTCCCTCGAACGCCCATTTTGAGCGATAGTTGCCGCGGCAAAGATGAGTCGTGATGATTAAATCTTCCGGCTTATCCTCCAACACTCCATTTGTAACACGAAGAGCTAAATCGATTAACTCTTCACGAGAATACCCGCTATCATTGAATGGAATTTCCGGAGCATTCAGTCCGGCAATGTACACATCATCGAGCTGCAAATAACGGCAGCCTGCATCATAAAAGGCTTTAATGGCATCACGGTATGTGCTGATAATATCCTTTGAGTATTCTTCAAGATCCGGATAAATATCCAGATTGCGAATACCCGCATTAAATAGCTGGTTTGGGCTTGGAATGGTCTGTTTGGCAACAGCTCGGTCTCCTACTATTTCCTTAAATTCGATAAAATCTTTAATATGGGGGTGATCCGGGTTAAACGAAATTTTACCGATTACCCGCACATCATATCTTTCGGTTTCTTCGCCTTTGAATGCGAACCCTGAATCCGGAACATACCCCTCTACTCCATTTAAATGTTCAAGGAAATCTGTATGCCAAAATCTGCGGCGAAATTCTCCGTCCGTTACAGCTTGAAGGCCTACTTCAATCTGCTTATCAACAATTTTCTTAATTTCCTCTGTTTCGATGGCATGCAGTTCCTGTTCCGAAATATTGCCTCCCTGGAAATCCTTTCTTGCTTTGTGGATTCGCTCCGGTCTTAATAAACTACCAACATGATCCGCTCTAAATGGTGCTTTTACTAATGTTTTCGTCATATACAATCTCCCGCTTTCCTTTTGGTTTTCTTAACGTAAGGCTAGTGTAGCATGGGGAAATCGTTATTACGTAACACCTAAATCCTATCCCTCGTTATAGCCTTAAACTATAACTGGACGATTTCTTGTTCAACAGATTCTTTTAAATACTGTATATACGTATTCGCCATTGTACTATTTGTAACATTTTGATGAGTTATATACCCTACATGAATTTGTTCGTCCACCTTTAAAGGAACCGCTATAATGTCTTTACTGTTTAATTTATGACTGATTACCCCTGTGGAAATCGTATAGCCATTTAACCCGATCAGTAAGTTAAATAATGTGGCACGATCGGTAACCTTAATATTTTTCGGTCTGGAAAGCGTGCTTAAAATCTCCTCCGAGAAATAGAACGAATTATAATCGCCCTGTTCATAGGAAAGGTATGGGTAAGGATCCAGGTCCGATAAAGTGACATACTCTTTTTTGGATAGCGGATTTGCCGAGCTGATAAATATGTGCGGCTTTGCTGTAAATAGCTCATGAAACTGTAAATTGCCTTCTCCTAAAAACTTGCTGATTACTTTTTTATTGAATTCATTGACATATAAAATGCCGATTTCGCTCCGTAAGTTTTTGACATCTTCAATAATTTCATAGGTTTTGGTTTCTCGTAAACTGAACTCGTATTTTTCGATATCATAGTCTTTTAATAAGCGGACAAACGCACTTACCGCAAATGCATAGTGCTGGGTAGATACACCAAAAAACTTTTGCGGAGACGTTGTATTCGTATAGCGACTTTCTAAAAGTTCCGCCTGCTCAACAACTTGCCGGGCATACCCTAAAAATTCCGAGCCTTCAGAAGTAATGATAATCCCCTTGTTCGAACGCAGAAAAATCGTGATTCCGAGTTCTTCCTCCAGCTCTTTTAGTGCATTGGACAGGCTTGGCTGACTAATAAATAGTCTTTGTGCCGCTTTATTAATCGATTGACTCCTTGCTACTTCGATTACATATTTTAATTGCTGCAATGTCATGTTTTTAACCTCTTCCTTCTCTTAAAATGTTTCGTATGTTATACGCTTTACCAGCCTTTCACTTAATGAAAAAATGACATTGAAGCTTACAGGCATCGGCATTTTCAAAATGATTTCTGCTAAATTAGGTTAGTAAGCGATCCCCACGCGCGTTTTTATAAAGTCGCCGCTTTGCAATAAACTATAGGCAAAGTCCGCTGTATCCGGGACTGAAATCTGGCTGCCTTCTACCGGTAGAAAATCTCGCTCTGTCCGGTAGTTCCCGAGCCGTTCCCCGTCAGGCAAATAGGTAGGGCAGACAATTGTCCAATCAAGTCCCGACTGCTGGAGCAACTCGTATACTTTGTGGTGTTCTTCAGCAGCACGGGTTAGTTTCCGCTTCGATTCACTTGACTGGTAGCGCAGCAGTTCCGGGCTGACGCGGCTTTGCAGGATGCCGGCAGTACCGATAGTGATGATTCGTTTAATGCCTTCCTTTTTCATCGCATCGATAATTAGCGGAATGCTGTCAGTTAAAGTCGTTCCCCCATCGGTGTTTAGTGCACTTATCAACATATCCGCTCCATGCATCGCCTGCTCAATATCTTCCTTCCTAAGCACATTGCCTTGAACAACCGTTAAATTGTTATGCTGGTTTTGGATTTTCTCCGGTGTACGAACGAGAACCGTTACATGATGATCGTCCTGAAGTGCAGTCTTAACTAAGTGACTTCCAACCCTGCCAGTTCCGCCTAAAATTAATAAATTCATTTGTAAAACCTTCTTTCCTTGAATAAAACTATAAGGAAGCACCTTTTTGGATGCTTCCCGAATTATTAACTCTTAATATCTTCCTTTTCTTTCGCTCTTAAAACATGTTTTAAAATTTTCCCTGATGGGTTGCGCGGCATCTCTTTTACAATTTCCACAACATGCGGCACCTTATATTTTGCTAATTTACTTCGTGCATAATCAATGATTTCCTGTTCTGTAACCGCGTCTTCCTCAACTAGAACAACAATGGCTTTAGGAATTTCACCATAAATCGGGTCCGGTATGCCAATGACCGCCGCATCGATTACTTGCGGGAGCTGATACAAAACATTTTCGACCTCGATCGGATAAATGTTTTCACCGCCGCGGATAATTAAATCTTTCTTACGGTCCACAATATATAAATAACCATCCTCATCCAGACGGCCTAAATCACCGGAATATAGCCAGCCGTTTTTAATTACTTGCATCGTTTCATCTTCATTTTTTAAATAGCCCTTCATAATTTGCTCACCTTTAATGCAAATCTCGCCGATTTCCCCAACAGGCAGTTCTAAACCGTCCGCATCTACAATTTTCAACTCTGTCTTCGGCAACGCTTTACCGACTGAGCCTACTTTAGTGAGTACCGCTTCATCAGATAATTCCGTTGCACCAGGGCTGCTTTCGGTTTGACCATATAAATTATGGAACTCGACTTTCGGAAACGCCTCTTTAAGATTTTTAATAATTTCATATGGCATCGGTGCCGAACCGTATACCATTTTCCGTACATTCGGGAATGCCTGATTCGCAAAATCAAATTTACTTAATAACAGCGCATACATCGTTGGAACCCCTGAAAATACCGTAATTTTTTTCTCGAGAATAGTAGGAATAGTAAGATCCGGTATAAACATTTCATCGATTACTAATGTCGCACCACAATAAATCGTTGATACGGCGATTACATGCAAGCCAGCACAATGGAATAATGGAATCGAAATGTAGACGCGGTCTGTCTTTTCATAGCCGATACATTCAGACCATTGTTGTACAGCACTGATGACATTACGGTGCGTTAGCATGACACCTTTTGGACGTCCTGTTGTACCAGACGTATAAAGCACCAATGTCGTATCGTTCGCTTTGTTTTCAACCGGCTGAGGCTTTCTGTCAATATTCAGTTCCGCTCGAAGCTCATCCCGTGTTTTGGTCCATTCAAATCCATAATCCACCTGCTGCAGCGATCCTTCAAGACGCTCATCATAAATTAAACCTTTTGCTTCTGAATGATTGAAAATATACGTTAGTTCATCTGGTGCCAGCTTCGTATTAATCGGAAGTAATGTACATCCCGCAAGCTGAACTCCATAATACACCGCCATAAACAAATCGGAGTTTAGCAGCATAGAGGCGACAATATCCCCTTTTTTCATGCCTTTACTTTGTACGAATGCTGCAACACGCTCAACATTTCTATAAAAAGCCTCATACGAAATTTCATCGTTATTAAATGACACCGCAATTTCTTCAGGTGTTTTCTCAACTTGCTCTTTCAAATAATCCGTGATGAACATGTCTACGCTACTAAACTGATTTTGAACCATTCCTACTCATCCTCCTAATCGGTATTAAAATCCCTATAAGAAACTAATTCTCTTAAATGATAGTAAATCCTTCTTTCCGTCATACAGTGTAACCATGCATAAAAAATAGGAGATGTGAAAAATAACTTCCCCATCCCCTAATAATTTTATCCCTCAATATAATTCGCTTCCAAGCCGCGCGCTACTTCCTTTGTTTTCTCCATTACTGCAGGGTGTGACACCGCAACATACAGCTCGTTCTCGTAAAAACGGAACGGTATTTCCAGCTCTTCTAATTGCCATATAAAGAAGTAGCCGTTAATTTTCATATTAACGCCGTCCTGTGTGACACTGTAGTAATCTCTATATTCAAAATCCGGCTTTGACGCAAAGAAGTTTTGGCATTCCTGCAAGCTGAGCGTTGGATTCCCTTCCTGGTCATGACGTGTAATTTTATATCTTGTATTCATTCGTGTATTCATTAAAAAATCTCCTTTAAAAACCATCTATCGTTTCATTATAGTTGGTTGGGATCGTTAAGGCAAAAGACTGGATTTCAGAACGCTCCAAGTCTCTCCCTTTACCTTGTATCATAATTTATGTTCACTTTAAGTTCATTTAAGTCCTTATCAATTTTAGAAATTAATCTATGTAATTCTTCATTTTCAGAAGGGGTAAAGGTTTCGCCACTGCGTTCCCTTAAAATCACCGCTTGGTTAATGAGTCTTAAACACGTTTTAATCAACGCCAAATCCTTTTCGATCGCCTCTTTACTTATGTCTATTTCGCCCATTTATAACACTCCCTTCCATAAATTATATAACAGTAAGCATAAAAATACTCCCCTTTCCTCTAATACTTAAAGAGGAGTATTTCTTGTTATTTTATTCCCAAATAGCCGATGTCCACTCGGGGTGATCGATAATAAGAAGAGCGGAAAGAGACTGAATGACTTTCCTTCATACTAAAAAAATAAACCTTCCAGTCAAGTTTGAGATGGAAGGTTCACTTTTTCATTTGTATTTCATTAATAACGCTTCAGGAATATGGCAATAATCATCCGGACATCTTGTTAATCGGTCCTGATGCTCTTCCGCACTTCTTACATAGTTTTTCAGAGGCAGAACTTCTACTACGATCCGGTCAGCATCCGGTCTTGCTGTAATGAATGCTTTTGCTTCAATCAAGTGTGCTTCGTTGTCACTGTATACACCTGTCCGGTATTTCTCGCCGACATCTTCACCTTGTTTGTTCACACTGTACGGATCGATAATTTCAAAGAAGTATCCCATTAGTTCCTGCATCGATACAACATTCGGATCAAATTTGGTTTTGACACATTCGGCATAGCCATCATAATCGCCGTCCAAAGTGTTTGTCGTTCCGTTCGCTCTTCCCGCTTCGGTAAATGTTACACCAGGCAATGTTCTGATAAATGCCTGTACACCCCATAAACAGCCGCCTGCAAAATATACGGTTTCCATCTTGGTCACTCCCTATGTAAACTTCTGTGAAACGTATATAGTTCACTAATCTACTATTAGTATACCATTTCAAGATAAATATTTTTAGACTACTCTTTTTCTATTTCCGTACTATACTGTTATATACAAAGCGAAAGGGATGTGTCCAGTATTTCAATTACTGACAAATTGCCACTTTCTTTGTTTTGAAATCGTTGCTAAATGTTCGTTACATATTAGCATAAACAATGAAACCATAAAAAATGAAGCTCCTAATAAAAGAAGCTTCATTTTCATGTTCGTTTTAATTAAATTTGTACAACACCTAATAAAATCGCAATAATCAGCAGTGTAATACTCAATCCCCACATCCAGAAGAATGAGAACTTCAAGTGTTTGCCCATTTCCAGTCCTGATAGACCAAGTGCCAGCCATACTGCAGGTGCAAGCGGTGATACGAATGTGCCGACGATGTTACCGATGATCATCGCATACGCTGTCGATAATGAATCGATGCCGTATGTTAAGCCGATCTGGTCAACAACCGGGAACAACGCGAAGTAATACGCATCCGTACTTAACAGCAAGTCAAACGGTACACCGAGTACACCGATAATAATATGTAAGTACTGTGCTAAAAAGCTAGGTAAAATATTTACGGCGTTATTGGCAATGGCTGTTAACATGCCTGTCCCGTTTAAAATCCCTAAAAACAGTCCGGCCGCAATAATGATCGAAGCCATCGTCAATGCGTTCGATGCATGTGCCTGAATACGTCCCATCTGCTCTTTCGGTGTGCGGTAGTTTAACGGTAAAGCAATTGCGACACCGATCAGGAACGCCAAGCCAGCCGGTAAAAGTCCGGACATTAAAACACCAAGTACAGCAATTGTTAAAATCGCATTTGCCCAAAGGCGGTTCGGGCGTTTCAAAGACTCGTCTGTTTCAACATTTAAAATACTATTGCTTAAATCAAAGTTTAACGTTTGTCCTGTTTGCGCCCGTTTCGCAATCAGACGTTTTTCACGGAAGCCCATAAAGACCGCAAGTAACAGCATCAGCACAATACCGATGACCTGAATTTTAATTAACGGATGCCATAGCTCTGTTACATCTGTTTCAAGAACGGAAGCGACACGCCCTAATGGCCCGCCCCATGGAATCATATTGATGATCGCCGCAGAACCGCCGACTAACAGTAAAAGTAAATACGGGTTCATCCCAAGTCGAACATATAGCGGCAATAGTGCCGTAATCGAAATTAAGAATGTGGAAGCACCCGAACCATCAAGCTGTGCAATAACCGCGACAATTACCGTAACGATTGCCACAAGCACGACATTCCCTTTTGAGAGCGCTACCATTTTATTGATGATTGGTTCGAATAAGCCGACATCCTGCATAATCCCGAAGAAGATAATTGCAAAAATAAACATGATGGCGACACTGATTACGGAGTTAATTCCATCCCCGAAAAATACTCCCAAGTCATCAAACGAATAGCCTGCAACAAACATCGCCACTATCGGCGGTAGAACCATTGCAACAATTGGTGATACACGTCCGCTAATTAACAGCGCGACGATCACTAAAATCGTAATAATACCAATAATACTTAACATTCAACAATCCCCCATTGCTTAGAATTCTTATAATCTTATGACAATTCTGTGTTAGGAGGAAGAATGTGCTCATTTATTCGATAAAAACAATAAAGCTAATTTTGTTCATAAGTTTCACGGAGGACATAATTTCGTTCCGGACGACCGACAGTACCGTAAAGCAGTTTCGTCTCCAGAATATTCATTTCCACTAAATACTCCAAATACCGTCTTGCTGTTGAGCGGCTTGTCCCGATCACTTCGCTTAACTGTGTCGCCGTAAGCTTTGTATACTTTTGCTCCTTAAATAAGTGAATGACCTGTTCGAGCGTAAAGGTATCGATCCCTTTAGGCAGTGCCTTTTCCGCCGTCGTCGAATGATTTTTCCGGTAAAACAGCGTATCCAGGTCCTGCTGCGAGAAATGTGTTTTCTTGTGAAAAGCAGCTTGCATCAGATGAAACTGCTGGAATGATTTTTGCAGTCGCGCTTCATCAAACGGTTTCACAATATAATCAAATACACCATATGTATACAATGCTTCCACATGCGCACGCTCGGTTGCTGCCGTCACCATGATGATCCGGATATTCGGAAAATGTGTCCTTACATACGCAACGAGTTCATAGCCTGTAACATCCGGAATATATAAATCCATCAACAGAACGTGCGGTGGTGTTTTATGCAGGAGTGCTTCCTTTAATAAGGCCCCCGTTAGAAATTGCTGCACTTGTGCATCCGGCTGAACCGCTTTAATATAGTCGGCATGAATCGCCGCAATGCGAAAATCGTCTTCCAGTAACCAAATTTCCATTGAATCACTTCCTTTGTAAAATGATTAAAAAGCAGGCCCCGCCTAAATCGCTTTCTTCTATCAACAGGGAACCGCCGACTTTTTCAAGTGCCTGTTCACTGATTGCCAGGCCGTAACCCCGATCATAGCCGTCCTTTGTCGTAAACCCGAGTGTAAAAATCTGACTGGCCGTTTCTTCACCAATTCCCGGTCCATTATCATGTACTTCAATCATCAGCTCATGGCGATATTGATGAATAAACAGCTTAATTTGCTTGTCCGGTATATTTGTTTGATCCAATGCATCGATCGCATTTTGCAGGACATTTCCTAAAGCGGTCAATAATGCATCCACTTCTTCATCATTATAATCGATTAAAACGTCCTCTGTTTCGATTGTAATCGTAATGCCGCGCTCTTTTGCTTCCGATATTTTCCCTTCGAGTAACGCCTGCAGCAATATTGAAGGCTGTGTTGCAAGTGCCTGCTGCTGTTTCGTTGAATCCTGCTGCTCCTGCCTGATAAATGCAATCGCCTCATCAATATGAGATTGCTTTAACAAGCCTAGAATCACGTGCAGCTTATTCGCAAATTCATGTGTTTTAGCCCGCTGCATCCGCGCCTGCTGCTTCACCAGTGTCAGCTCGTTAATGACCGTTTCGTATTCAAGCTTAGCCCGCAAAATATATAAATAACCGAGCTGCTTCTCAAGCTTCAACGGCGTTTTGGTAATAATCATCTCCTGCTGCTGCAACGGAATTTCCAGTGCCCGAATGACCTCTTCTTTAAATAGCTGTTCAGGAAGCAGCTTATGTAATGAGATACCTTCTGCCAGTGGTGAAAGGAGCTCCTTCGCACGTGTATTCGAGATCACCACTTCATTGTTCAATGTCGTTAAGATGACCCCATCCGTCGTTTCCTCAAGGATTGTATGATACGCCGAATAAAGCTTGGCAATTTGTGCCGGCTGCATGCCGAGCAGCTGATCCTTTACATAAAGTGATAATAGCACCGCACAGACAATCCCGAAAACCGCGAGCAGGAGCGTGATTTGAAGCCAGCCGAAAAAGGCTGTATCAATTGTTCTTTGTATATCTTTCGTTAAAAATCCGACCGAAACTACTCCGACAACATTGCCGTCAACGATGACCGGTACTTTCCCTCGGATCGATTCCCCCATCGAACCCGTTGTAACGGAAACGATAGACTCTTTGTTAATCAGCGCCGAATCATTATCCCCGCCGACCATCGACAAGCCAATCTTTTCAGGGTTCGGATGGGTGTAGCGAATTCCGTGGTCATTTCCGATGACAACGAAATTCGCACCGGTCTGCATTCGGATGTCCTCTGCAATCGGCTGAAGAATGGAGGACGGATCTTCCGCAGAAAATGCTGCAACGACATCCGGCCGCTCAGCAATCAAGTACGCACTCGTTAATGCCTTCTCCCCCATCTCCTCAAGTATCGATTCATCCAAATAATGATTGATCAACAACAAAAAAAGCACACAAATCGTAAATACGATACCGCTGATTGTCATTAGAAGACGGGTTGTTAGTGATTGTTTTAGGCGGGTTATCATGGGCGAGCCTCCTTTTGCCTAGTGTTTTTTATAGTTTACCATGTACAATGATCTCATTTAACAGGATTCACTATGAGATTACCTCAAAAAAACACGTAAAACCTTTTATGAGTAAGGTTTTACGTGTTTTTAATAACTATGCTAACTCGCGGTACCAGAACCGTTGGGCCGCTATCGCTTCAATGAATTGGGGTACGAAATCCTGCATCTCTGTTCCTGTTATGACACCCGGCTGGCCTAAAATCTGGTTTACACGCAGCCATTCAATACCCGCTCCCGTCGCACCAATTGGCTTGTAATGTGAATAGGCTTCATCAATGAAGTAGGCTGCATCCTTATTGAACATGACGTTTGTGTTACTTCCTCTTACCATATAAACAGCATCAAACAGTACGGATTTTGCAGTTAGGAAGGTATGTTCAGCTTTTACGACCACTCCGTTTGTTCCGTGTACCATCCCAATATGTTCGCTAATAATTTCCGGAATTATGCCTTGGTTAATCAATTGGTAGAGCACATAGTTAACTTCCGGACCATTGAATCCCTCTGTCAAAATGATTGCTACTTTCCTTGTTTGTACGGATTTCACTGTATTTTCCTGGCTGAGTGCCGGAGAGGACTTTGTTACAGTTGAGCCGCCCCTTGTAGGAGGTTGTGACCCGATATTTATTGCAAAGGCGGTTGCCAGTTCCATATCTACATTGGCGAACATATTCACTACCTGCTGTTTAACAGATTCACTTTTCACTTTACTTAGTTCAAAACTGAACGCTTCAATGATATGCATTTTTTCAGGTGGGCTCATACTATTCCAGAAAAGAGTCGCTTGTGAAAAATGATCGGCAAAACTTTCACTTCGAGCCCGGATTTTCACACCGTCCACTCTTTCCTGATAAGAGGCATATCCGCCTTTATCCGGACTTACAGGTGAAGGGGTGTTCCCAGCTAATGAATTTCGGTGATAACTCACTTTCCCAAGATTAATCGTCTGGCGGTGGAAGCCTTCCCGCTGATTGTTATGGAATGGGACAACCGGTCTGTTAATCGGGATCTCATGGAAATTCGGTCCGCCCAGACGGAGTAATTGTGTGTCTAAATACGAAAATAGCCGTCCCTGTAATAATGGATCATTTGTAAAATCGATCCCTGGTACGACATTCCCCATATGGAAAGCAACCTGTTCTGTTTCTGAAAAGAAATTATCTACATTCCGATTTAACGTCATCTTTCCAATAATAGTTACAGGAATATCTTCTTCCGGCCAAATCTTTGTCGCGTCAAGGATATCAAAGCCGAGACTGAATTCGTCCTTTTCAGCAAGAATCTGAACACCTAGTTCGAATTCAGGGAAAAAGCCGTTTTCAATTGCGCCCCATAAGTCATTCCGGTGAAAGTCCGGATCAATGCCCGCCAGTTTACGGGCCTCGTCCCATACTAAAGAATGCGTTCCCAATAAAGGTTTCCAATGGAATTTTACGAAATGTGCTTTTCCTTCCTCATTGACGAGACGAAATGTATGCACACCAAACCCTTCCATCATGCGGAAACTGCGTGGGATGGCACGGTCTGACATGATCCACATTATCATATGGGCCGATTCCTGGTTATTCGCGACAAAATCCCAAAACGTATCATGGGCAGTCGAAGCTTGCGGTATGTCATTATCAGGCTCCGGCTTAAATGCATGTACAAGATCCGGGAATTTTATGGCATCTTGGATGAAAAAGACCGGAATATTGTTGCCGACCAGATCGTAATTCCCTTCTTCCGTATAGAATTTCGTTGCAAATCCTCTCGCATCACGCACGGTATCCGCAGAACCACGTGATCCATTGACAGTAGAAAATCGAACAAATACAGGCGTCTTTCTAGAAGTATCCTGAAGGAATTTCGCTCTTGTATAATTTTTCATGCTCTTATATAACTGAAACTCCCCATGCACACCAAAGCCACGTGCATGGACAACACGTTCTGGAATTCGCTCATGATCAAAATGCGTTAGTTTTTCACGAAAATGAAAATCCTCGAGTAAAGTTGGCCCCCTCACGCCCGCTTTTAAAGAGAATTCATCCTCCGACACTTTTAACCCTTGATTCGTTGTAAGATCTTTTCCCCTATCATCTGTTCGGAAAATATCTAATTGTTCATCTTTACTGTTCTTGCGGTTATTTTGCTCATCCACTCAATATCCCTCCTCAACATTAAATGGTATGAGTTCATGGAATAATTTATGTAAAGGGCCGTCTGTATTTGCAACAGCATAAAAATAAAAGGACTCGGTGTATTAAGCGAGAGGGCTATTACTAAAAAAATGCTGCCCGGTCATTTCTCACCGAACAGCACTTTGTATTAAATACTGAATAATCAGTCTTTTTAAAGCGCAACTAATTTATGTTAATCGTTTTCCGGAAGTTGTTACACGTACTTCTTTATTGCCTTCTGCTTGAATTTCGATATTCGCTTTCGGCATTGTTAATAAAATCAGGATACCGACAACTAAAATAATTGCCAGTGCAAACATGCCTGTTTCTAAAACAAACATACCTAAAATTGTTGGTCCTACAAATCCACCAAGTGCTGCAAATGAGTTAACTAGTGCAATTCCTACTGGTGCTGTTGACTCGGTGAAGAAGAATGTTAAGTACGCAAAGAAACTACCAGTAAAGCCGTAAAGTCCTGCTGATGCAAGTGACAACATGGCAACCATTGGCCATAGAGTCGTAGAAAGGGCACAACCTATGAAACCGACCGTAGCAATGATTAAACATACTACTAAATGCTGTTTATGCTTCCCTGTCCGGTCAGCATTAAGCCCTGTAAAGATAATAGCAGGTATACCGACTAGCGATGGTAACATGGCCATCCAACCAATTTCCATATTCGTTGTATTAATAGCGGAGAGTGATTTAATAATCGTTGGCACCCAGAATGACAACCCGTATACTCCTGTATAGCCAGCAAAATAGAATATCGCTAACTTCCAAACAGTTGCATCTTTTAGCATCTCCAGTTTAGACGGCTTATTCAACCTTAACGCTGCTTGTCGCTCTCCCTCTAATTCACCTTCCAGCCATTTAATCTCTTCTTGTGTAAGCCACTTCGCTTTACTTGGACGATCTGTTAAATAAACTAATGTAATCACACCTAAAATTAATGCTGGAATCCCTTCTAAAATAAACATCCAGCGCCAGCCCTCTAAACTTGCCCAAGCAATGTTATCAATAATCCAGGCTGATAATGGAGCACCGATTAATCCTCCAATCGGCAGGGCTAACAATAATACAGCTGTTGCTTTACCACGCTCACGTTCGCGGAACCAATAAGTTAAATATAGAATAATACCAGGAAAGAATCCGGCTTCCGCAACACCTAGTAAAAAGCGTAAAATGTAAAGATGTGTAGCTGATTGCGCAAACCCAGTAAGAATAACTATGATTCCCCAAGAAAGCATTATACGTGCAATCCAAATTCTTGCCCCTACTTTATGCATAATCATATTACTAGGGACTTCAAAGAAGAAGTAACCGATAAAGAAGATACCCGATAGTAACCCAAAGACTTCAGCAGTTAATGCTAAATCTGCATTCATTTCTAATGCAGCAAACCCTAAATTTACTCGATCTAAGTAGGCAATGATATACAGGATTAAAATAAACGGTAAAATACGAGTCATCGTTTTCTTCGTCGTCTGTTTTGCTAAAGCGCTTTCATTCATAGCTTTACCCCCATATCTAATTGAATTTTTAATCGGTCTTGCAATTGTTCAATCGTAAGGTCACCTAACAATTCACTCACAATTACTTTTTCGTCCTCAAATTCAAATACCGCATATTCAGTTACAAGCATCTCTATCCTGCGAATACCGCTTCTCGGATAAGTTAAGCTTTCTACAATTTTTGGCTCGCCATCTTTTGTAAACAATGTTGCGGCTGCAATTACTTTTTTAGCCCCTACTACTAAGTCCATTGCTCCACCAACACCTAAAATCGGTTGCCCCGGTACAGCCCAATTGGCAATTTCACCTAAACGGTTCACCTGTAAAATTCCTAATACAGCTACATCAATATGACCACCTCGAATCATTGCAAAAGAATCGGCACTACTGAAAAACGATGCATCTTTTGTAATCGTAACTGGTTCTTTTCCCGCCGAAATTAAATCTGCATCAATCTGACTTTCTGAAGGTGGTGGCCCCATTCCTAATAAGCCATTCTCCGATTGTAGATATACTTCTTTTCCTTCAATGTAAGAAGTCACTAACGTAGGAATTCCGATGCCCAAATTCACGATTTGACCATCCTGCAACTCCTGTGCAATGCGTTTAGCAATTACTGCCCGTGGATCAAATGCTGACATAGCGATCCCCCTCTTTCACATAGTTAGACTGCACAATATAATCTACATAAACATGTGGTGTTACAATTGCCTCAGGATTTAGCTCGCCTACCTCTAAAATTTCATCAACCTCTACGATGACCGTTTCTGCGGCGGTTGCCATCATTGGATTAAAGTTTCTGGCAGTCGTATGATAAATTAAATTTCCTAGACGATCTGCTGCTTTCGCCCGAATAATGGCTACATCGCCCTTGATAGCTTTTTCAAAAATATACGTTTCTCCATCGATAACTCGCTCTTCTTTATTAATTGCCAACTCAGTGCCTACAGCCGTTTTCGTATAGAAGCCGCCAATTCCAGCGCCTCCACAACGAATCGCTTCCGCTAATGTTCCTTGTGGTAAAAGTTCAATTTCTAACTTACCTTCTGACCAAGCAATAACTGCCTCTCTGTTCATTGTAAAAAATGAACCAATTGCCTTTTCAATTTTCCCTTGTAAAAACAGTTTGTGTAACCCAATCCCATGATCCCCTAAATTATTGCTAACTACATGTAACCCCTTCACATCGGTTTCAGCCATTTGATCAATAATTGTCAATGGTGCACCTGACAAGCCGAAGCCCCCTGCTAAAATAACCTGGTTGTCCTTGAATAACCCACTTAGTTCTGAAAGATTTTGGATGACTTTGTTTTTCAATTTTGACCCCCCTCATCTTAAAAACTAGACTGCAGTCTAATTTTACAATAGAATAAAAGAGAAGTAAATGTATAAAGGATGATTTTATTGATTAATAGAGAAAATAAAATACATAAAACAGAAAATAAAAGGGAGTTTATCATTAGAATTGCCATGCAGTTGTTTAAAGAAAAGGGGTATAAAAACGTAAGCGTCGATGAAATCGTACAAGCCTGTAATTCATCCAAAGGTTCGTTTTACCATCACTTTAAGTCAAAGGCTGAAATATTAAATGAGCACTTTGCATTGGCCGATAAGTATTACGAACAACTGTATAATGAATTACCAACACAACTAACAGCAAAAAGACGATTACAGCTCTTTTTAGAAAACGTATTTATCTATTTAGAAGAAACGTTTGGGCGGGAGTTTTTGTCGGTAGTTTACTCTACTTCTTTAGAATCCGAAGCCCATTTATATTTCAGGAATCCAAACCGTAAATTGTTTATGTTATTTGAAGCATTAATTGCCGAAGTTATTGAAGCTAGCACAACAAAGCCTTCGTTATCAATTAAACAATTAAAACTCGCCTTCATTCAGCTCTCGATGGGTGTTATTTATTATTGGTGTACTTTCCCCGAAGATCGGTCTCTCCAGGAAAGTGGTGCAAGTGCATTAGAGCATTTTTTAAATGGGTTCAGTTAATAAAAACTCAATGAAATGGACCCTACTAGTCCGTTTCATTGAGTTCTTTTATTGGAAACTTCCCCTGCCGTGAAATACCCGGGTAAAGTGCCAAACTTGAACTAACCCAATTTAATTTCAAAACATCCCCCACAATTCCCCCGAAAACAAGTACCATTTTTCAATTGTTTCATATGATTTATATGAAAGGGGGAGAAGGTTATCGTCTATACGGAAACGATTGATCTTCAAGGTCATTTATTTACTGCTGTAACGGTTAATTTACCTAAAACAACGTTGCTGACAATTTCGAATGAACGTGGGTACATTATGTGTGGTGCACTTGATGTCGGACTGTTAAATGAAAAGTTGGCCGATCGTAAAATCATTGCTGGGCGTGCAGTGGGTGTTCGAACGATCGATGACTTACTTAAAGCTCCACTGGAATCCGTCACATACGAAGCGAGAGCGTGCGGCATCGAAGAAGGTATGATTGGTGAAGACGCGTTATTAAAAATGATTTAGCCATACATGTGAGCTTTCAGGTATTGAGCTCCATGCAAAAAACCGCTCTTTCAATTTCTTGAAAAAGCGGTCTATATTTTTATTGTAATTAAATCGCTTTATTATAATAAGAAGCTTTTGATCCTTTACTTCTTTTTACGGCTAGAAGCTCTTCCAATTTCTGAATATATTCACGATCTGCTGATATTCTTGTAAGGCTTGTTAATAAATATGGTCTTAACCCGGAATTGATTTTTTGACATCGCGCAAGATTGATCAAATACTTGGCCATCTTAAATGACTTTAGGTGCGTATGTCCATTTTTAAATTCCTTCTTCGTATTGACGACCATAAATTCCTGCTTGCGCCCTTTATAAAAAGGAATAATAATAAACTCATCTTTTTTAAAAATTTGATTCATATTATCCTCATCCTTTTCTTGAATATATTCAAAAATGAACTTTTCCATACGGAGAAATAGTGATCACCCCGTTTCCCTTAATGCCCCTCCCGCCTCTCCTCTTTACTGGTCTTACGTTTCCATACCCTATTTACCGCTTACTTTATTCCATCTTCAAATAAAAAAGCACTTTTTTAGCGATTATTAACAGTTCGGATATGTTTTTACATTTAGTTAATATAGGATATTACAGAGGAAACGCATTTGACAGGACAAATGCTTGAATCTCACTGAATTTTCTGTAAAATTAATTCAAGTTTTATCCACTACCTGTAATTTTTTGCTCGCACACTACATTTACGAGGATTGAGTTGGGCTTTCTTTATCGTTCTCTGCATGGCTGTATAAACAATAAAGTTCCGCTTATTGGTATTTTACTGGTAAAATAAATGGAATAGACTGAAAAACCGTACTTATTTTCCGGGAACACTTTATTCATTGAAAAAAGGCTGCATTAAAAGTAATTGTTTCTTTTAATTTAGCCCGTTTAGTAAATTTTATTTTATGAATATTTTTCTTTTACTTGGTCCTAGATTATTCACACCCAAATACAAAATCCCCCAGAAAAATCGTGACAGGTAGTGACCCCTTAAAGTTAGAGTTTTTATTATGCAGCTAATTGGCTGGCATGTGTCCGATATTTTATCGGGCTCATGCCGGCCAGTTTTTGTTTAATTCGATCATTGTTGTAGTAATCGATATATTGCTCAATTCTCTTTTGTAACACTTCGTAGGAGACTAATTCTTCCCCGTAATACATTTCCTGTTTTAATAAGCCAAAGAAGTTCTCCATTGCGGCATTGTCTGCACACGTTGCTTTACGAGACATGCTTTGGAAAATCTTGTTCTGCTTTAAGGTTTTGACCCATGATTTATGTTGATAATGCCAGCCTTGATCTGAGTGAATTGTTGTACGATATTCAGCTCGTTCTTGAATGATTGGGAGCGCTTGTTCCAGTGATTTCATGACGAATTCAAGCGTCGGCCTCTTGGACATACTGAAACCGATAATTTCTCCATTATATAAATCCATTAGGGGACTCAAATAAAGTTTCTCACCATTTGTACATTTAAATTCAGTTACGTCAGTCACTAGTTTTTGAAGGGCGTATGGCGTATAGAAACGTCGGTTTAATCGGTTTTTTGCGATTTTTCCAACAGTGCCTTTATAAGATTTATAACGTGATTTACGTCCAAATTTCTCGCATTTCAAATTCAAATCCCGCATAATTCTTTGCACTTTTTTGTGATTAATCGTATAATCTTTCGCCTTTAGCTGTGAGTGAATTCGACGATAGCCATAACGACCTTCATGTTCCTCAAACAGCTCTATTATCAACGTTTTCAAAGCTTGATCTGGATCTGCTTTCGCCATTTGTTTCATGTGATAATGATACGTTGCTTCTGGTAAATCGACACGCTTCAATACATCTTTTAATCGGAATCCTTCTTCTTTGAGTTCAAAGGCAATCACTGCTTGTGCTTTTCGAGGAAGGCATCCGGGTTCTCTCGAAAAGCTTTCAACTTTTTTAAATAGGCGACCTCCAATCGAAGCAGTTCATTTTCACGCTCCAACTGCTCCTCACGTGACATTTCTTTTTCTTTTTTAATTGATGTTGTTTTTGTTTTTTTAGACATAGATGGGCGCCCCTTTGCTTTTTCTTGCAGGCCCTCTATCCCTTCTTTAAGAAATTTACTGTTCCAATTGGCAATTACACTCGGGTTATTCATCCTAAATTGAATCGCCGTCTCTTGATAAGAAGCACCTGTTTGTTTCATAAAGTGTAATACATCCACTTTGAATTGAACAGAATAAATCGTCTTCTTTTTCTTAACAGCTAATCCTTTACGTCCAAACGCTTTGTAAGCACGTACCCAACGTCTGACTATAGAATGATCAGAAAGTCCGTATTTTTTCGAAACTAATTTCATCCCTAATGAACCTTCTAAATACTCTTGCACAACGCTCCATTTAAATTCTTCACTATATTTAGCCATAAAAAAATCACCCCAAAAAGTTAGTTTTTACTCTAACTTTTGGGGTGCAGCACCACAACGGCTTTTCTGGGGGGATTCTCTTTTTTCACTTAAAAGATGAAAAAAGAATCCATTTCTGTTGCTCTTACGTTTTCTTTTGTAGGAAATATAGGATTAACTGCAATGGGTATTGCCGACGCAAACAATGGACATTAACGGTAATATAGTTGATTTAATCTATAAATCAACTGATAATGGTGTAATCATCGAGTTACATAAACAATCAAGTAATATGGTAATGGTAATGGCTAGTTCTAAATGGAAATGTACATTAGGAGTTCTTGGCGGTTATTATTCTGGGGCATTAGCTGGGCTAGGAGCTGGTGCCGTTGGAGAAACTATTATCGGTGCAGCAAGCGGAGCTATGATAGGCGCCTCATCATCTTGTTTTTAATTAATTTATAGGAGGAGTTCTATGTTAGATAAATGTTTTAGTTGGCCTATGATAGTAGCTTATTTTGTTGTTTGGAATATGTGGATTTTATTGCTTATTGCATTAGAGGTGGATAAGGCTTGGATTATTCTTAACCCACTACACTTCGCTTTCTTTTTCAACATAGTTTATGGAATTACTTATCAGATAAAAGCTAAAAAAACGGATAAAATGAATAGTTCACCTCTATAAAAACTCAAAACAGCGAAAAACACTGATTAACAGTGCTTTTTGCTGTTTTATTTAAATTATAGCCGGAAATTCTCCAACGACTTATCAATTTCATCACGTTAATCCCTATATGTTTTAAGGTAAAGGTTGGAGCCTAATGATTAAATAACATTTTCAACGTTACCATCGCAAAATCTTCAATTTACTGAGCTAATCTTATATAATTTTTCATACATTTAAAATCATCTTTTAAGAGGGTCGTACCCCTCCTTCAAATACAGATATGCAACATTAATAATATGCACGATTTTATACAATAAAGTCAATGTTGCAACATTACCCAAAACACAATCAAACTGTTGCTGGGACTGGCTTTGTTTATACGCGCATAAAATTACGTATAAACAATATACCAATCGAGTAGGAGGGAGTGATTAACTCCCGACCTCTCACACCACCGTACGTACGGTTCCGTATACGGCGGTTCAATTAAGATGAATAACGCAAAGTTGCGTAACGAACTCGCAGACTTTTCAGCCCTTGGCTTTCCCAAAAGGAATTGCCGAGGGTTCTGTGTAATATGGGGCTTTTTGAGATGCGCCAGTACCCTTTCCGGGTATTTCCCCATTCGTATGCTTTCCCATACGGTACTTTTAGACGAATGAGGTTTCTGATTCTTGTTCGAGGTTTCTTCCAATTCTTCCACAGACACATACGTAATCTTCTTTTAATCCAACTATCTAATAGCTTAAATATAGAGAGTGTGTCCGCCAACGCAAAGTACCCACACCATCCAATTAAATATTGGTTTAACTTCTCGATTCTGTCCTCCATAGAATATGGTTTCTTTCTTGAGGTAATTTCTCGTATTCTCTTCTTCATTCGTTCTAAACTAGTCTTCGCAATTCTAACCTTCGGTTCTTTATGATTTGTAAAACTAAAGCCGAGAAATTTACGATTCCATGGACGGTCTACGGCAGATTTCTTTTTATTTACCTTTAATCGAAGTTTACCTTCAATGAAACGTAGTACGCTTGCCATCGTTCGTTCTCCAGCACGTTTAGTCTTCACATAAATATTGCAGTCATCTGCGTAGCGAACGAATTTGTGACCACGACTTTCTAATTCTTTATCAAGCTCATCTAATACGATATTCGAAAGCAGGGGGCTCAAAGGACCACCTTGTGGTGTTCCTTCGTCTGTATTTACTACTACGCCATTTACCATCACGCCTGCTTGAAGGTATTTACGAATCAACTTGAGGAGTGATTTGTCCTGAATTTTCCTCGCTAGTACCGCCATAAGTCGGTCGTGGTTTACTTTATCGAAGAATTTCTCTAAGTCCATATCTACTACCCAACGGTATCCTTCTTTTATATAGCCTTTCGCTTTTCGGATTGCGTCATGTGCACTCCGCTTTGGGCGAAATCCATAACTATAGTCAGAAAATGTTGAGTCATATTGTTTTGATAAAATCTGCGAGATAGCTTGTTGAATCAAACGGTCTGTCACGGTTGGTATTCCTAATAGGCGCACACCACCGTCTGGTTTCGGGATTTCGACACGACGTACTGGCTGCGGTTCATAGGTTCCATTCAAAATCTGCGATTTTATGACTTCCCAATTTTCGAGGATGTGCGGTCGTAGGGTTTCTACGGGCATCATGTCTACTCCATGGCTTCCTTTATTCGCTTCAACTCGCTTGATTGCTTGTATCATGTTTTGCCGTTCTAGAATTTGATTCAACATCACCATTTCGTTCCTTTCCGTGAATAACTGGTCTTCTTATACCTAGTTGAACTACACCCTCCGCAAATACCCACATGGGATTCACCATTACTTTCTAAGCGCGAGGTTTCTCCGTTTTCTGTGCTTCAACGTTCCAACTAGAATGCCAAGGGCTATTCTCTCTTAATTGTTCGGTCCTTCCAAGAAACTCTAGATTTCCTTGTACTATGACCTCTGCTGACTTCTGACAGTTCAGTTACTTGTCACCAAGTAGGTTATGAAGGGTACTTCACATTTCTGTCAGACCTCCCCGGGTAAGCACATGCACTTTCACACCATCTATCCGCCTCATTTACTTGATATGACCTTCGACAGAAAGAGCTTTGTTTTGTAATGCAAACTCACTCAATCATACCTAGCCTTGTATGAGATTCGTGTTCCTCGGACCGGTGTTTTGCCTCCAGCTTCCTTCAGATTCCATGTCACCATGGACACCCTTGCTCTTGGCTAACCTCTACTTCTGTCTTCGTGGTTCGGGACTTACACCCTATAGTTCATGCACATGCCGGGCGCACATCAAAAGCCACAAACGCTGATATAACAACGTTTACGGCTTTTTAGTGTATTCCCAAACTTTTATTTGGGAACATTTTTTTGTATAGAGTTGTATTTATAATATTTAATTCCTTGTCATACTTAAGGTAGATTTAAATGATTAAATAGCTAAAAATTAGTGGTAACGATAGCAAAATTGCTGAAATGATAATGAGGGTTAAAGAAATTTTTTTTGATAACTTTTCTTTACCTTTCCCCTCATCCCATCCGTTAAATTGGTATTTATTTCGATACAATACATACATAAAAATGAAAATTGCAATCAAACTTATCCAACTATATTTTTCAGCACCATTATCCATATTTATATATATATTCTCAAAAACAGCACCTAATATTACAATAGGAACTAAAAAAATGAAGAAAATTCTAAGTAGTTTTAATAATAATTTCATTTAGCTCACCTAACTTTTTTTGTTAATATTACCATAAAAGAACGAAGGCTACCAAAGTGTCATTTGGGAACGTTATTTGAATAATGGGTGTATGTTGCACATTGAGTATTAATTAACAAAGTTATACACCAAAGTGAATCATCCATTTATCTCCTTTTATTGCCTCGGTTATTTTTTTCATCAATTCTTCTAGTTCTTCTGATTTGTATTCGTCATTTGCTTCACTAACAATATGTAAAAACTGTTTATGAGAACTCGGTGGTATCAATGTTATACCAAAATAGGCAAGGTTTTTATAAGGTCTATTTGTTTTATGTGCGAATGTATCTAACTGATGCATTTTTTCACCAAAATCCTTAGACATTAGTTTATCAAGGAAATCACCATCCACAATTATGCAATCATATTTTTCAGGTTCATAATGAATATATTCTTTATCTTTTTCTATACAAGCAACTATTCCAAACTCGTGAACGTAAGCCATATTACATCTCCCTCGTTTTACCTTAATATATACCTCTACTATCCTATATTCCAATGAATATTTATATAAAATGTCCAAAGAGGTTCCCAAAGCGATGTTTGGTCACATTTTGAAGTGTTTGTTGCACTAAGCATCCATTTCTAAATTTAGGTTACTTTTGAAAGTTTCTTTTTAATAACAAAGTAAGTTACTACACCTAAGCAAATGTAAATAATCAACATACAACTTCCCAAAAACATTGAGTTCTTAAATACAGTGGTTAGCGAATACATACTTAGTAATATATAGATTATTAAAAATACATATCCTTTCTTTCTACTTTTCACAAAGACAGAAGTAAAAATAGCCAAAATTAAACTGACAAATATTAAATGACTTAAAATGACCATTATATACATCAAAATACTAAACTCCACTAGTTATCCCCCAATCATCTCAAATAAAAGCAATTCCCTATTTTCAGCAAACTTGCTGCGTTAATTGAAGTATAACGTTCCCAAACCGACGTTTGGTAACATTTCTATGCCATTCAGAATAAGTGAATCGAACAATCCTATTCAAAAGAGTTTCTCACAGCATATCAGACACTTTATAAAGATCCGTTTAAAGCGAAAAATTCTCCAAAGACTTATCAATTTCATCATCAGTAATCCCTATATATTTCAAAGTAATGGATGGAGCCGAGTGATTAAATAACATTTGCAACGTTGCTACATCCTTGTTTCGCTTGTAATGATGATACCCAAATGTTTTTTTCATTGTATGTGTACCGATATCATCAAGTCCAAGAGCAGCTGCAGCTTTTTGCAAAGCCCTATACGCTTGTGTCGTAATGATTGGGCCATTTCCTTTTCGACTTGGAAACAGGTAATCTTCCTTCTGCATCCCCCGAATATAGCATATCTTATGGATGGTGCTAATTGGATGATTTTATATGGGAGTAATGTTGTTAAACTTTCTGGTAATATAGCTGTTATGATAGGGTACGGAACAGCTCAAGTTCAAGCATTTAAATCTAATGGATCTGTCCTTGGAGTTTATACTTTTGTAGTAAATAGATAATTTAAAATAGTAGATGAGATAAGGATTTCTTCAACTCATCTACTATTTTACTTTTATTAATTAATAGGTAATGTAACCTCTAACTCAGGAATATATTGAATCTTTGGTTCATTATTTTCATCCAATTGATATACCCCCATTTGATTTTCCTCATAAAGTCGTACATATGGCTTGAGAGTTATCGTTTTTGGAACGGCTTCAAACGGGTGGTACCGTAAATCCATAGTCTGAACGCTTCCATCTGTAGCATTCCAACCATTCCCATTAATTAAATTAAGTTTATTGCCTTGATCATCAAACATATCTACGCCTACACTCATTGATAATGGTGATAACGTGAATTTCGAGTTGTCAGTCAAAACCATTTGTGTAGTTATATTTGTCGTGATTGGTGTGAGTTTGATTTTTTCCACAGTAAAGCTAATATTCTCGTATTCTCGACTGACATTAGGTTGTAAAGTCATATAGTCTTCGATTTTTTTCACAGAAATATTAATTTTGAAAGGTTCGTTTATGAATCAGGTCATCTTCATAATTTTTCTTGAAACCTTTCCAAAACTGGTAACCCTTGTTTTTCTTTTTTATCAAATCAATACAGTAATGATGAGCTATTTTATACAACCATGCTGAAAAGGAAACAGTATAAGAAAAGTTATTAATATTCTCTAATCCCTTTATAAAAATATCTTGTGAAGCATCCTCAGCCTCTTCTTTGCTACCTAGCAAATAATAACAATAAATATAGATCTGTTTTTGAAAGCAACAAATTATTTCTGTATAGGCATAAACCAAGTTTTTCGTCAAACTCACGGCAAATCAATTCGCCCGTGTCGGAAGAAAGTGCACCGCCGTCAGAAGATAATTGAATCGAACGATTGGAATAATTCAGGTTGGTTACTAATAACGCTGCAGCTGCAAGGAAGATTCCCGCAATCCCGCAAATTTCCGGTCCGCCAACTTTTGCCACAGCATCAATCAGATCATTCGAGTCCGGCTTATTCAATGCAATCGCTTTTCGAATCACTTACGTTCGGTTTTTGATTCTTTACTGTCCTTAACGTAGAGACATGCAGAGGTTTGTAATGTGCATGCGCAATGAATACGATCTCAATATCCGGTAAGGTAATTCATCTAACAAACGCTTTTCTGAATTTTCCCTTTTATCTCAATGAAGTTTCATGTATACTAAAAACAAATTGAATAGAAATAACTAGGGGAGTCCAATAAGTTGGGCTGAGAAAGAAACACGTTGAAGTTTCTTGACTCTTGGGACCTGATCTGGATCATGCCAGCGTGGGGAAGTTAGCATCGTATTGTAGTCATACTACTTCTGTATACATATTAGCCGGGTCCGACCATTTATGGGACACCGGCTTTTTTATGTACTTCATAAGCTTTTTTAAGCTCCTCACTGTTATGTTCTATCTCTTGTCCTTATATTCAAAAAAAGGAGAGATTTATTATGTCAATGTCACCATCTTCATTAAACGAACAAAGTATTTCCATCATGTCTAATTTTTCAGGCAGCAAAAAAGTATATATAACAGGCTCTAGACCTGACATTAAGGTTCCAATGCGTGAAATCGAGTTAAGCCCGACAACTGGTACGTTTGGAGAAGAGGATAATCCTCCAGTACGTGTGTATGACACGAGCGGACCTTATACAGACCCTGATTATTCTGTCGATATTACAAAAGGTCTCCCTGCCCTTCGCAGTACATGGATTCAAGAACGTGGCGATGTGGAGGAATATGATGGTCGTGAAATCAAGCCTGAGGATAATGGTTATAAAGATAAAAACGATCCTCATGCCAATCATAACGTGTTTCCTGGTTTAAAGCGGAAACCGTTACGGGCTAAAAAAGGGAAAAATATTACACAACTTCATTATGCACGAAAAGGAATTATCACGCCAGAAATGGAATTTATCGCAATTCGGGAAAATTTGAAGCCTGAATTCGTACGGGATGAAGTTGCAAAGGGTCGCGCGATTATTCCTTCTAATATCAACCATCCAGAATCAGAGCCCATGATAATAGGTCGTAACTTTCATGTAAAAATTAATGCGAATATTGGCAATTCTGCTGTTTCATCTTCCATCGAAGAAGAGGTGGAAAAAATGACATGGGCAACACGTTGGGGTGCTGATAATATTATGGACCTATCAACAGGTAAAAACATTCACACAACACGGGAATGGATTATTCGAAATTCGGCTGTTCCTGTCGGTACCGTACCTATTTATCAAGCACTGGAAAAAGTAAATGGTGTTGCTGAAGACCTGACATGGGAGGTTTACCGTGATACATTGATTGAACAAGCCGAACAAGGGGTGGATTACTTCACCATTCATGCTGGTGTTCTTTTACGGTATGTTCCGTTAACAGCAAAACGTGTAACAGGTATTGTATCCCGAGGCGGATCTATTATGGCACAATGGTGTCTTCACCACCATAAAGAAAATTTTTTATATACTCACTTTGAAGAAATCTGTGAAATCATGAAAACTTATGATGTTTCCTTCTCTTTAGGGGATGGCTTACGTCCTGGTTCCATTGCAGATGCAAATGATGAAGCTCAATTTGCGGAATTAGAAACTCTTGGAGAACTAACAAAAATTGCTTGGGAGCATGATGTACAGGTGATGGTTGAAGGACCGGGACATGTGCCAATGCACCTTATAAAAGAAAACATGGACAAACAACTGGAGGTTTGTAAGGAAGCTCCTTTCTATACTTTAGGCCCTCTTACAACTGATATTGCTCCTGGCTATGATCACATTACATCTGCTATTGGAGCGGCAATGATTGGTTGGTACGGGACAGCGATGCTTTGTTATGTAACGCCAAAAGAACATTTAGGTTTACCGAATAGAGAGGATGTTCGTGTAGGGGTTGTCACTTATAAAATTGCTGCACATGCTGCTGATTTGGCAAAAGGGCATCCAGGAGCACATAAAAGAGATGATGCCTTATCAAAAGCTCGTTTTGAATTCCGTTGGAGAGATCAGTTTAATTTATCTTTAGATCCTGAACGTGCAATCGAATATCATGATGAAACTTTACCTGCTGAAGGTGCAAAAACAGCACATTTCTGTTCTATGTGTGGACCTAAATTTTGCAGTATGAGAATCTCTCAAGATATTCGTAATTTTGCAAAAGAAAAAGAACTTGATACAAAGGAAGCTATTGAAATAGGGATGAAGGAAAAAGCTGAACAGTTTAGGCAATCTGGTGGTAACATATATCAGTAACTTTCTTAGGAGGTTATTAGGATGAAGGTCGAAAAAATCGAAGAGGAAATTAATGAACTCAAAACTCACCTTGCTGTTTTGGAGAAAAGTTTAAAAGAAATCCAGCAAAATTGTGATCATCATTTTAAGGGAAATCAATATCATGAAAAATGTATCAAATGTAATAAAGTAAATGTTTTATATTATTAGTAAATAACAAGGGTCATAAGAAATAAGAGCTTCCATAAAAACCTTGCCTTAATTATTTTGTTAAGGCAAGGTTTTTCACTTTAACAAGTATAGATAGTTTAGAGGGTGAATTTTATTCTAAAAGCTTAATTATATAAATTCCTACTGTGATTAACCTGCTTTGGTTTCATTACTATCCTTGCATAAAAATAGACAACAAAACTCAACAAAGTCCCGAGTACCGTCAAGTTGTTTGATACTGGAATAAAGGAAGCGATCACACTCAAGATATTTAACGTGTAAAATACTAGGATTCCAAGTAACGCAACTGACATCACTATATTTTTTCTTACTAATTGTTTACGAATCATCGGACTGCCCACACCGCTAACGCTGTGCTTTGTCTCTATAACTTGATTAATTAAAGCATAAATTAAATATGCAATAATGATTCCAACTACTGCAAACCCAATCATATCATCCATTTTCATTTTCCCCGTTTCACTAATCTCCCGAATAAAATTCCTTTACTTTATTCGGCAAGATTTTATTCATAATAATGCCTGCCAAAGCCAAGCCAATCAAAATCACTCCAATTTCCAAAAGGTTTTTTAACCATGTGATTTCAACCTTATCCGTTATGTTGGATCCACCTATAATGATGAAAACAGCTCCAGCCCATGCCAATAAAAAAGCGGCACCAAATTGTAGCCATTCCTTTTTTGACAGCTGTTTAAAAGTCGCCCTATATTTATAAAATTTACGAATCGCAAAGATAAGCAAAAAGCCTGTCAGAATATAACCAATCATGATGATTCCCCCTGCTTTAAATTGTTTATGTATAATAATCCAGCGCAACTGTTATTTTAAAATGTTTGATTGTTGCCCATGACGAGACGATGAACAAAAACGAAAACAGAATAGAAGAAATCACCGCTAACCACTTAGCAACGATTGAAGTCGGATTAATAATAAGCTGGATATTTTTCAACAAGAAACCTGCACACATAATTTGAGCAATGATTAAGCTAATACATATAGAAATCGCCTTTGAATTCTCTTGTGCCATAACCGCTCTCCCATTTAATCATTTTTTTTATAATATAGCACATTCTAAAAAATAAATGGATATTTTATTGCAATAACAAACTAAGAATGCTTGGGAAATATAAAACGGAATCCTACCATTTAATGTACTAAAAGTATCATGAAACTATGAAAACATGCCTTATCCCTTTACTTCCCTTCTTCTATCATCCAGAATTACTAGTTAATAGAATGAAAATATTTTTCCGAAATATTAGAAGGGAGTGTATTTCATGATCCAAAAAACGATAAAGCGGAATAACGTACATATTCTTGGAAAAGGGAAAAAACCATTACTATTCGCTGCTGGGTTCGGATGTGACCAAACGGTATGGAATGATGTTTCTCCTGCTTTTGAAGAGGATTATCAAGTGATTTTATTTGATTATGTCGGGTTCGGTAATTCAGATATTACAGCTTTCGACCTTGAAAAATATGGAGAACTGTCCGGTTACGTGCAGGATCTATTAGATATTTGTGAAGCTCTCGATTTAAAGGATGCTGTTTTTGTCGGTCACTCGGTAAGCAGTATGATCGGTTTATTGGCTTCTTTATCGAAACCGGAATATTTTTCACAACTGATCATGATCGCTCCATCACCAAGTTATATTAACGATCCCCCATATTACGGTGGGTTTGAAATGAAAGACTTGCTCAATTTAATGGACCTAATGGAAAAGAATTATATTGGTTGGGCAAATGCCTTCTCGATTACATTATTAAATAATACAGCAAAAGCAGGCGTTTCAAAAGATTTGGAGGATCGCTTCTGTTCAACAGATCCTTTATTTGCGAATACGTTTGCAAAGGCTTGCTTCTTTACCGATAACCGCAAACAGATTCCAAAAGCTACTGTCCCGTCACTTATTTTACAATGTACGGAAGATGTCATCGCGCCAAGGGTAGTTGGCGAGTACTTACATGAGCATATGCCGAACAGTACGATTGCCTTTATGAATGCAATCGGTCACTGTCCGCATATGAGCGACCCGGAGGAAACAATTCAATTAATTAAAAATTATTTATTGGAGCAATCTGTTCCACTTATCGGTGAGGGCGTGGGAAATTTAAATGGATGAACTCATAGAAAACGCTCCGTGCGGGTTTATCACTTTATCTTCAGAAGGCGAAATTCTTACTATCAACAAGACTTTGCTGAATTTGCTGCACTATCAAACATCTGAGCACCTTATTGGGAAGCATTTTAATGTGCTGTTATCTCCTTCCTCTCAAATTTTTTGTCAGCTATATTTAGTACCTCTGATTAAAGTGAAGGACGCTGTAGAGGAAATGTTCCTAACATTACTAACTGTAATGAAAGAAGAAGTTCCTATATTATTAAACGCATCTGTACAGGATAATAATCAGCTGATCTGTATTATTTTCCCGATCCGTAATCGCAGTGCATTGGAAGACGCGCTCATTAACGCCAGAAAAATGACGGAAGATGCTTATTTAGAAAAAGAGCAGGCCCTTTTGGAATTAGAAAGAAAGCAACAGGATCTCGTTGAGGCCAATCAGATCAATACGAAAATCATGCGGGAAACGGAACGTGATTTACAGATTGCCAAAAAAATTCAGGAAACTGCATTAACGAAAGACATCATCAATGACAATATTCAGATTCTGTCCTATTATCATGCATCCAAAGCATTATCCGGCGATATTTTCGGTTTTTATCAAATAACGCCGCAAAAATACGGCATTATTTTACTGGATGTTATGGGGCACGGGGTATCATCTGCTTTAATCACGATGTCTCTTCAATCGATGTTCCAGAAGTTAATATCGCAGGAAGCCGCACCTGAAAGGGTATTACAGGAGCTGGATCAGTACTTGCACGAATTATTTCAAAACAATCAGGATGCCTGGCACTACTGCACAGCAATTTATCTGACTATCGATATCAGCACACAGGCGATCGAATATATTAATGCCGGCCACCCTCCTGCTATTTTACAGGAAGTCAATGGTGCCCAACATGAGCTCGGTGCAACAAACCCGCCATTAGGCTTGTTTGAAAACATTTTGTATAAATCAAGAACATTCCATTATAAGAGTGGGACAAGAATACTTCTGTATACAGATGGGGTTTCCGAAACGTTTGAGTTAAATACTTTGAATCATTTACTGCACGATACAATTTGGAGTCCATTGGTAAAGACAAAAGAGACCATTCAACATGCGCTCGAAAACAAAGAAAATATTTATAGTAAATATAATCATGATGACCAATGTTTTATATTGGTTGAATTATAAAAAAACAGCGGGAGAAAGATTCCCGCTGTTTTTACTTTTCCAATTAGGCTACGAGTATTAGATAAAAATATATAAATCCAGTTATTCTTTAATGTCCTTCATTTTGCTGATAAGCTTTTCTAACCAGTGTAATTCATTCGCAATGTTATTTGAATAATAAGAATGGACAAAATCAACTTGATCTCTCATTGAATCGTCTATTTGGATTTGGTTGTAAATTACCTGAAATTGTTCTTGTTTCTCTTTTAACACTTCAAGTTTTTTCTCTAAAATAGGGATGACGCGAGCATTTTCCACATGTTGTAAAAACATGATGCCTACAAGCATTTCTGAAATATTTTTCGCCTTTTCAAATAGTTCATAAATCTTGTTCGGCAGTTGTTCACGACCCTTGTCAGTAATCGCAAAAACTTGCTTGTCTGGACGATGATCTTCTTTAATGATCTCACGTGGTTCGACAAGTCCTTGCTTTGTTAGGGATTCAAAATGGTAATAAAGTTTACTTTCTGTTAAATTGCCCATTTTATCGAACGGAATTGGCTCCGATAATTTCTTTTTCAACTTATAAGGATAATTTTCCCCTTCTGTTAACTTACTTAAAATATATATTTGAATCGACATGAGGCACCTCCTATTTTACTGTACTGAACAAATAATAAAGCTTCAACCTCTTACGATGATTGAAGCTTTTATTTCTATACTTTTAAGATTGATGTGCTACATTTACCGATACATTTTTAGGTACATCTACAGATTTTTCTACAGGAACTTTTTTGTGTATAAATGTAACGATTAATGCATTAATCAGTACTGCAACTACACCTACTAACACTAAGCCCCATAGGAATGGTGCTTGCTCCGTTGAACCGAACATTACTGCAAAGTAAGATTGCACTGAATGATACATTGGTGTGATATAGCTTACGATATCGAAATAGCTGTACATCATATCACGTGGCATTGTTGCTCCATTGGCAATTGTTTGTGACAGTAATACCGGAATATTTAAAATCATCCCTGCTTCACCAATTAAGAATGTGAAGATTGCACAGAAGTTAAAGGCAACCATGTATAGCAATACTTGCTGGCCGTAAATTTTGAAAATAGCATCTATATCTAAGTCTGCAATTAAGAATGCAATACCTACTGCGAAAATAGATGAAACAATGGCAATGATAAGTGCTGATAATTGTACATAACCGAAAAGTTTCGCTCTTGATGCTTTTCCTTTGCTTTGATTGAAGGCTTGTACTAACTGCATCGCTGCAATCATAGCCCCTACATAACAAGCCATTGTTAAGAACATCGGTAACATGTTGTTGTGCATTCCATCTGGTATATCGTTCATGATAACATAGTTACCTACATAAGCCTGGTCAATTTGTGCTGCAATTGCATCTGCCTGCTCTTCAGGTACATTCATGTTAAGAAGAACGCCTTTAGCAGTTTGTGTGGAAAAGCTTGCACTTAATTGGTCATTAATTTCTGTTACGACTGACTTCATTGAAGATGATACCATTGTGGCACTTGCTTCATTCACTGTGAAATCGATTTGAGCTGGCTTACCGGATTGTGCATTCTCAGAAAAGCTTTCCGGGATGTGAATGACTAACGCATATTTGTTGTCCCCTAATTTATCTAGTGCTTTTTCATTTGAAATATTAGTTGTGATTTCAAATGGTAAACTTTCTGCTAGCTGATCTGCAATTTGAGTTCCTGCTTCACCTTTGTCATCATTTACAAGTGCAATTTTCAGTTCATCCATATTGCCGGGTAATGCCGTGTAACCTAGTAAGAAGATTAATAGCATTGCGACCGCATAGAAAATACCCATAAAGACCGAAGCACCAAAACCTTGTAAACGTGTAAACTGTTTAAATTTCATTCTTTACTTCCCTTCTCAATTCCTACTCAATTTAATGTACTCTAATTAAAGTACTTAACTTTAACTATAATAACCCATTATTTCAGGAAAGTAAACAAAGTGTTTTTACTTTGAACTAAAAATTATAATTTGTCATGATTAAACCGCCTTTCAAATATATGAAGGCGGTTTTTAATGTCATGAGCAGGTCTTTAATATAAAGTTGGAGTTGGAGGAGAACAGTGGTAGTTAACAATATCATTTAAAGCAATTGAATATTGATTCCATCTTCCACCGAAAAATCTAAAACCATAAACTCTGGATTCTCCGACAGCTGTTAGGTAAAACCAAAAATTATCATTATTTCTTAGCCACATATACGTGAAACGGTATATACAATTTTGAATACCTCTAGGATTTTGGCCATAGTGAGGCATTTGTTCCATATTTTGCATCAGGCAAGGTACACTCCTTTTGAAATTAGACATTTAACCAATTTATGCTTAGGAGGAACGTTTGGGTTGGATACTCGCCCTGATTAGTGTATGAAATATTTCCGAAATAGAAAAAGGAAATGCTTCATTCAAAATAGGAAGCATCTCCTTTTTTCCGTTAATAAGTAGTTACCTTAACTGCTTTTTGAGCCGAGTAAATCCAGCGCTGCCACCAGGACATGGTATCCTGATATTCCTCTACATCCACAGTGTAGAGCGCATCTTCATTTTTCCAAAGTCGTTCAAAATATCGTTCCATATCCAATACGAGCGCGCTATCATTTGGAGCGAGGATTCGTACATTATTCTCTAAATTGTAATTATCCAATGTTCGTTCCGTATAGTTGGAAGAACCGCTTGAAATGATTGTTTGTTCCGCTGTTTGAATCCAAATGGCTTTTGTATGGTATTGGCCAACTACGGTATTGTACCAACGAATGTTAATTTGTTCATTTGTATCCTCAAGCAGCTCGTTCACAACCGGCCGATTCGGCAGACCGGACTTTTCCTGGCCAAATGAGTTTTCGTTTGGATCTAGTATCATATTCACTTCCACACCACGGTTTACTGCATCTGTTAAAGCGTTCACAATGCCGCGCTGGGCAATAAAGAACATGCCAACCCAAATTTTATCTCCTTCTTTTGTCTCCTCCAGATCTTCAAGCAAGGCGTCCAAAACTTTCTTCTCGGTCAAATATTGTACAGCATACTGACCGTCATCTTGCTGGGGAATCTCCGCCCTCGGCAATTTTGGACCGTCCGACATGAGCGACACCGCTTCTTCTGCCTCCAGAATATCGTTTATGACTGGCCCCGTTACTTTCAAAGCAAGATTTCCATGGAAGCCACTTGCATCATGTGGGTTTGACGATGTGATAATCGCTTCCTTTTCCGAAACGGCTGCTTTGCGGTGATTGGCTTTTACATTGAGCAGTTCCAAATAGGAAGATGCGGTCATTTTTGGCGCTTTGCTCGACATGGCATTGCCAATCCATCCTTTATCTTCGTGGTCGAACCATTGAAAAAATAATCGATATAAGCCCGAATAGATCGGCGTGGAATCCCTTAGTGGTTCTAAATCCGTATAAACAATTTCTACCCCGGCTTCACGCATCTTCTTGAACCACGGCGTTTCATAAGAGCCATAGCCCTTATTTAGCGGATCGGTGATAAAAATAACCGGCATATCGGGATTGTTTTTCTTTTTCTCGGCAAGCTTGTCAGAGAGGCTATCCGCGATTTTCGGGAAATCTTCTTTTTCATCGAAATACCCATCCATCAAAAAGAAATCCATCACGACAAACTGTTCGGCTTCATCAATCAATGTATAAACTTCATCAAATATATGATTATCATGTTTTCGATCCGTTCCATCTTGGTCTTGCGCATAAGTTAAATCCGTGATCATTTCAATATTGTCTGTTTTATGTAATTCCCCTTCATAGGAAATACCTTTCGGCAACGGTTTATATGTATGCCATAACATTACCCCTATATATAGCAAAATCAAAAGAAGTATAAGAACGCTTATAACCTTTTTTCTGCGACTCCAGCTGTCCCATTTCTTCTGAACTTTTTTCATTGAAATTCCCCCAATACTCTTGTACTTCAAGTTCCCGCGCACAAGCAAATTTAAACAGCGCTTGCTTGTGTGGGGAGGCTGGAAATTTCAGGTAATTATCAAGTCTGATTACAAAATAATGGAAATTTATTCAAGAGTAGGATCAGATAACATTAAATCATCCTCTGCTAGTTGAAGAAATGTTTGATAGTCGCTGTATTCACTCTTTAGTTTTCTATATGCCTGTTCCCTTTGTTCACTAGTTGTTGCTTCCATATATTTATCAAAACTAATAGCAAAGTCTATTCTTGCTTCATTGTATTTATAGAAATACTGATCATGGATTTTTTGTTCAGATGAAAGCCCTACACCTGTTTTATTAAAAATTGTAGTAAACATAACATTTATGTTCCCAAGCATTTCTTTTCGTTCATCCACTTCATAATTGTCAGCATTCTCATGAAATTCGATTACTTCTGCAATTGGAGAAGCCAATAGTTCTAAAGAATAGTATGGAATCTGTCGGTATTCGAGAATCGTTCGATGCTGCTGATACATAAACGTAATAATGTAAATTCCCATAATCCCTGCAATCACAAGTTTTAATTTTTTCATTCTAATCACCTCACTATTAAAAGTATCACACTGTCTGAAGAGAAAATAGTTGAGCCCGATATACATTGAAACATAGCCCACCCTCACTTTAGTTGTAGTGCATGTTTGGGAACTTTAATTCTCTTATCATTTTAAATGTCTAATTTTTAAAAATCAGGCATTCCGAACATAAGAGATACCCCACAGGAAACCCAATTAAAACAATCACTGATGCTTTTCCCCAAAAGCTGTTTTCGCTATACGAAGAAGCTAGTGCTGAAGCTAAATATTCAATATAAATTCAATTATCTTAAACTTGACAGAGAAATAACTAAGTATTAATATTTTTATATATTATAAATAGAGTTTTATCCTTAGTTTGGTAGTCAATATTTTGGACATTGATTATCCATTCAAAAAGGAATTAGAATAATAATTTTAAATAATAGGTAGACATTTTAAAAAACCTAGATTAGGTTAGTTAAAAGTAAACCGACAATTTTAAAAGTAAATGGTTTGATATTTGAAACCATTATTTTTGGATTGTCGGTTTTTTTATTTTTAGAAATGAAAGCTATAGACTTGTTAGAAATGGTGCAGAGAAATAATATTTATATATATGCCATATGGGAGAAACTAAAGGTCACACAAACCATTAAATAAATGTTTAACGATTAATTGTGAAATAGGAAGGGATGGAAGTCATGATGGATAAAACAAAAGGTGCTCTTGAAGCCGAAATCAGTAAAGTGTTAACGAATTGGGAGAAAAGTTATCTAGGGCGCGGTTCCGTATCGGTTAAATCAGATATCTTGCGGGATATGGTGGTTGTTGTGTTAGGCGGGGTCTTAACACCTGCTGAATATGCAGTATGCCAAGATAAAGAGGGCCTATTATCAGTCAAAAAAATGCGAAATAGCTTGGTGGAATCGGGTGTAGAAGAAATAAAAGAAGCAATTCTAACCATAACAGGTCTGGAAGTGGTGAGTTTTTATAGTGATTTGAGCACAATAACTGGGGAACGCATTATGGTCTTTAAGCTTTCAGAGGATTTGCAAAGTAAATTATGATGTAACCATTGAATGTAGTCATTTCTATAGAATCGTTTGAAGAAGTTAACGTAGTAGTGAATTAATAGTCTTCAAGGGAAAGATTATACCCCTAATTATAATAGCGGAAAAAGGAGGTTTAAATTGATATGGATAAGAGTAAGACATCAGTACCTCACTTAGATACAAAACTAAAAAACCATATTGAAGTTTTCGATAATGAAATCCATCTAAATATAAAGGAAACGATAGCTAAAAATAAGGAAATAATAGAGAAAAATCGTGAAATTCTATCCCTTAAATTGGCTGACGATTTAAAAAAAGTAACAGAATGAGTTTTCTTTCTTCCTCAACAATCAGGCGCGATTCTTCACTAAGAAGATCGCGTTTTATATTGGTGACTAAATAGTTATTGATTTGATTTAAACAATCTTACATACAACGTTCTACAATGTTAAAGTTGAAACGATAGCGAGAACCAAGATACTGTTAAACCAATATCTTAAAAATGTCTTCAACAACCGTGCGCTTTTCTTGAATAAGGAAAGTGCTTTATTCAATTATAGGACCATATTCAACTTTTACCGTTTTTTCCCCCACCTTTGATTTGGAATAATTATTTTGAAGGAGGTGTTTCTTTAAACCGTTTAATCAAAAATAAAATTAAGTTGTAGAAAACTAATGTAAATAGAAAGATAAAAAGATTATCCCCCCACTGAATCCCGTTACCATTATACATATCTAATATAGTCCTACTTATAAACAAAAGACTCGGAAATACAAGAGCCCGTATATATTTATTTGTAAAAATGACCTTCCCCCCTTTTTAACCTAAGCGTCTTTCTGATATTTTTTATTTTGAACAGCAAAGAACATCCAAATCAAAACTAAGGTACTGGCAGGTCCATTTACTTGAGAGAAATTCAGATGAAATATCCACTTAATCAAGCCTTGTGTAATGATCGACATTATTGTCAAAATGATAATTAATAACAGCGAGTGTACTATTAATTTGGGAAAATGTATTTGAGAAAGTCTTGGTAAATCCATAATTTCACACCTTCGTATAAAACATTCTAATTTATCATTCAATCATAGAAATTAAAGCAATACTACAAACAATTAGCGTAAAAGATGCCGTTAGCCAAAATGTATTAATAGAAGTGGATTGCTCTTCTTTTATTATTTTTACAAGATTGGTACAAAATATTACGCATAAACTTATTAATACTACGAATATCAAAGTTTAGCACTCCTTCCAAAAACAGTATAACAAATATTTTCTAGGGGAATATTACCAAAGTCATCTAATTTGATGAGACTAATTTGATTCTACTTTTTTACAGTAAAATACGGATGCATGAGAATCGGCACAGAATTGCTCCCCCTTAGCTTTTAACCACTAAAAAAGATGACTCCACCAACTTATCGGAGTCATCTAACTTTTAATATAGCTTTTCTAATGTTATTTCGTTGTAAAATTTCGGTTACCAATAGTTTCAAACCATGTACGAATTTGCTGTGTATCATCAGAGAATGTTAAGCCCAATAAAAGCAATAAACGTGCTTTTTGTGCTAGTAAGTCCCCTGCAGCAATAATATTACCTGATCCACCGTACACTTCACCCGAACCTACACGGCTTGTAGAAGCAAAAACGATTCCTTTTTCTGCCGCAGCTTTACGTGCTGTAGATTGTAAAGAAGAAGTTCCACCTGCACCTGTACCAGCTGTTACGATTCCTTTAACACCTGCATTTGCAAATGCTTCAATTACTTCCCCACCAGCCATTTGGTACGTATATGCGATTTCAACACGTGGTAATTCTTTATCTTTTACTTCTGCTAAGTCAAAAGGTGTTGCCCACGCTTCAGTATTACATGCTTTAACACGAGCTGGAGCACGTTCTACGTTAATGTTGTCACCGTCAATATAACCTAAAATACCATATTCACCGCTTTGGAATGTATCTGTACGGTATGTGTTTGTCTTTGTAACTTCACGTGCTGCATGAATTTCATCATTTAACATTAATACTGTGCCGTAGCAATATGTGTTTTGACTAGCTGCTAATTTAATCGCATTTAATAAGTTGATTGGTCCATCGCCACCAATTGTTACATCGCCATTTGCATTCCCCCAAGGACGCATCGCCCCTGTTAAAACAACTGGTTTTTGGTTTTGTACTGTTAAATCGAACCAATAAGCAAACTCTTCCATTGTGTCTGTACCTGTCGTTACAACAACACCATCAGAAGTTTTTAAAGTTTCATCAATTAATAATGATAATTCACGGAATTCATCGATTGAGTAGGAGCCTGATCCTTTGTTTCCAAATTGAATTGTTTTTACGTCTGCATATTGTGAAACTTCCGGAGAAATATATTTAACCATATCTTCAACGGCAATACGAGATTGGCCGTAACTTAAATAACTCACTCGAGATGTACCTAACGAGCCAATTGTCCCGCCTGTTGCAATAACTGTTACTACTGGTTTTTTCTCGACTAATTCTTCTGCACGTGCAAATGTTGAGGGGGTAAACATTGAAATAATTAATAATGCAGCTAAAATTGGTGCTAACAATTGATTCATACGTTTTTGACCTTTTTCCATTTGACCAGCCTCCGTTTTACGTTAGATTATCTGACATAGAAAAATATGATTTTATTATAAAAACCCAAAAATCGTTAATTATTTAAATTTTCTAATGAATTTTTATAATAAAATTGTAAACTCTCCTTTCTTAAGGACAAATATAAATTATATTTTTTTCCAAGTCAATCATTTTCTTGAAATAATGTAAGGAAATCTAACATAATATTTTTCTTTTTATATTTTGCCACGAGTAATTTTTTGATAATTTTCGTAAGTACTAAACACCTCTTGTGAGTAATTTTTACGCAAAAAAAAGCGCCTAATAAATATATTAGACGTTAGACGACATGGAGGATGATTATCTTTATATGCGTTTGTACATACCTAAAAATATATGAGCAAATAAATATGGATTGGAACCTCTTTTCATAAAAAGCGTGATTCTTCTCCTTGTATATATTAAACATTTTAGCTTTTATTATTTTAATTAATTTTATTAAGCCAATACTAAATATCAATGTTCCAATTAGCATAAACGAATGTATGAAACCATTTAAAATTGGAACATACTCCCCTGTTAAGTTTTTATCTGCATAACAATAGTCACTCGTTCTCTAATTGATACAAAAATTTTCTTCATCCTTATAGGTTAGCTAATTTACTACTTTCCCTTTGGCATTTAAAAGGTATTTGAGAGCAATAAGATAAAACAAAAAACCACTGAAATCATTCTTCAGTGGCTTCTTTTTGTTTCTTTGAGTCAAGAATTTTACGGTTTTGCTCTATTACTTCTTTATTCTTCTCTATTGTAACCTTAATGTTTTCAAGCATTTCTTTATCTTCATTACTGCTAGTTTCAGAATTATTCTTTAGGTGTTCATCTAAGTCGGATGTTTTATTATCTTTATTAATCACTAAATTCACCTCTCATAATGACTATATTTTTAGTATAAATGATTGAAAGCAACTTTTATATTAAATTTATGTATCATTTTCATAATTTTGGTTATTCTACTCGTTTACTGGGTAGGGGCTTGTTCAAGCATTCCTATTTTACACTATTTAGTAAAATTAAGTATATAATTTATATATAAAGGAAATTGGAGGTTGCTTATGAATGCTAAAGGTAAGAGTAAAAAAATGATAGCAAGTATATTCATTTTGTTTATAGTTGCCCTATTCGTGGCTTTCTTTGTTTTTAACAGCAATACATTAGCCAGCGATGAAGTTTTTAATGATATAGACTTTGAGTCAGAATACGTTAATGTTGACGGTTATAAATTGGATCGTGAGACAGAAGAGATTTTTGTAAAACTTAAGTTGATAGAGGATGATAAAAAAGCAATTCTAGAAGCTTTTAAAAATTCTAAGTTTGAAATATTATCTAGTTCAGAATCATATGTGGATGGAAATTATTTTATCAATATTACATTAAATAAGCGTTATGAGTTAGAACTTGATTCAACTCAAAAAGTATTAATATTTTCCTATGAAGAAGACAATGATAGCGATCATAAGTATTATAAATTCTCGAATGATAATGGTTTATTTGAGCTTTTAGAAACAATAGCAAAAGGATCTGTTAATCAATAATCCGAACCTTATTGTTGAATACTCAGAATAATGATCAAATAAAAAAGATGCTCTGCTGGCATCTTTTATTCTAGTCTTCAATACCCTTTTGAGTATCTTCAATTAGTTGATTTAATACTTTTCTGCATTTTCGTAATCCTTTTCTTTTAGGGCTTCTTATATATCATTTAAAAACGCGAAAACCAATTAAACCGGTTTTCGCGTTACGTCTTCCTACTATTAAGAATGTTTCTTTAAATACTCCAACGTCGCCTTTGCAAGTGTGTTTGCAGCAACTAAAAGTGCACGCTCATCAATATCGAACTTTGGATGGTGGTGCGGGTACGCTTCTTCTTTCTCAGGATCGCGTGCACCTGTGAAGTAGAATGTTCCCGGTACTTTTTCTAAATAATAGGCAAAGTCTTCCCCGCCCATTTCCGGTTCACAAATGACTACTTCTTCAACACCCGGCGTTTCTTTAGCCTGTTCGATGAAGAATCTCGTCGTCTCGCGATCATTAATAACAGCCGAATAGCCGCGCACATAATCATAATCGTAATCAGCCTTCATCACTAAGCATGCCGCCTTCAGGACATCTTCCAGCTCACGCTCAATTTGGTCACGCGTTCCTTCGTCAAATACACGAACCGTTCCTTTAATTTTTACCGAATCGGCAATAACGTTGAATGGGTTTAATGCTTCAAAGTGACAAACCGAAACAACTGCCGGTTTCACTGGACTAATACGACGACCTAAAATTTGCTGGGCATTCACAACAAACTGTGAACCGATGTAAATCGAGTCTTTCGTTTCCTGTGGTTTAGCTCCGTGTCCGCCCTTCCCTTTAATCGTAATGTAGAAGGCATCTGCTGCAGCCATTAACGGCCCTTCGCAAACAGCGATTTTCCCCTGCTCTACCGGTGCCCATAAATGCTGACCGAAAATAACATCCACCCCGTCCAGGCAGCCATCTTCAATCATTGCAGTCGCTCCACCCGGCGCAATTTCTTCACCAAATTGGTGGATGAATACAACATTTCCTTGAATCTCATCCTGGATTTTGTTCAGTGCTTTTGCCAATACAAGCAGTGACGCCGTATGCCCGTCATGACCACATGCATGCATTCTGCCATCTACCTTCGATTTATAAGAAACATCATTTTGCTCTTGAATCGCCAGTGCATCGAAATCCGCACGTAGCGCAACCGTTTTACCAGGTTTTCCACCGCGTAATGTAGCAACTACCCCGCGTCCCCCTACACCTTCACGTACTTCATGTCCAAGCGCACGATGGTACTCTGCAATATATTTCGGTGTTTCCACCTCTTCATGTGAAAGCTCCGGATTTTGGTGCAAGTAACGACGAATCGCTACCATTTCATCATAGTGCTGTTCTAGTATGTCAAATATATTCGCCATGTTTTACATCCCCAATTTCTAAGTTGTCTGTTGTTTGAATAAACGGTTATTCCCTGTATCTCTGAATATTATTTCAAGTAAATGCCGTCGCCAGGTCCTAGTGGCAGTCCAAGTAAGAACCAGATTGCGAATAAAACAATCCACATAATCGCGAAGAATACTGAGTAAGGCAGTAACGCTGAAATTAATGTACCAATTCCGATATTTTTATCGTAGCGTCGAGCAAATGCTAGTAAAATCGCAAAGTATGCAAGCATCGGTGTAATCGGGTTTGTAATCGAATCCCCTACACGGTACGCCATTTGTGTTACAGCCGGTGAATAGTTTAAGTACATGAACATCGGTACAAAGATTGGAGCAAGTAATGCCCATTTAGCCGATGCACTTGCGATCAGTAAGTTGATGAATGCACAAATGATAATGAAGCCGATAAACATTGGTGCGCCGGTAAAGTTCATATTTTGTAAAAACTCTGCGCCTTTAATTGCTAAGATCGGTCCAATGTTACTCCATCCGAAGTAGGCAATCATTTGTGATGCTACGAATGCCAATACGATGAATGAAGAAAGGTCACCGATTGATTTAAACATTTGTTCTGCTACATCACGGTCCGATTTTACTTTTTTCGTAACGATACCGTAAGTTAAGCCCGGTAGTAAGAAGAAGAACAGCATAATCGGTACGATACCCGTCATAAACGGTGAGTTTAAAAAGCCGTTATCTTCCGGATTACGCAGTAGCCCTGATTCCGGTACTACTAAAATCGCCATTACAATGATGTATGCTAATGTAACAACCCCTGCCCAGCGAAGCCCCTTGTTTTCTAGAGCTGTAAGTGGTTCAGCGACTTCAATTTTCCCGCTGTACTTACCAAAGCGAGGTTCTACGAATTTACCTGTTACCCAAGTTGCGACAACAACTAAAACAAATGTCGAAACAATCAGGAAGTAGTAGTTCATCGTTGCAAGTCCAGTATATGTAGGATCAACCAATTGGGCTGATGTTTGTGTGATGCCCAGTAATAATACGTCTAAAGACGAAATGATAAGGTTTGCACTGAATCCACCGGCAATTGCTGCATAAGTAGCGATTAACCCAACTAGCGGATTTCGTCCAACACTCATGAAAATCATTGCGGCAATTGGAGGTAATATAATGAAGGCTGCGTCTGCGGCAACATTCCCGACAAGACCTGTCAGTAAAATAACAGGCAAGATGATTTTTTTAGGAGCACTTAAAACTGTCTTTTTCATTAATGCCGATATTAAGCCACTGTTTTCAGCTACCCCAATACCGATCATTGTCACGACCACGATACCAAGTGGCGCAAATCCAGTAAAGTTACTAACCATGTTTGTAACAATTTGAATAAGTCCTTCACGGTTCAATAGATTGATAACTTCAATCGTTTCTTCAGTTCCTGGCTTAACAGCAGAAACCCCAAGTTTTGATAAAACAAATGATAGCGCAAGTACAAAGAACGCTAAAATGACGAATAATGTAACCGGATCGGGAAGCTTATTCCCCGCTCGTTCGATTCCGTCTAGAAACCTATCAACCAATTTTTTCTTACCAACTTTACTCTCCATAATGTGTCCCCCTAGAAGTTAATGTTTTATACAATAACAAAATATAAAGTAGATAGCAATAAGTTATGCAAATTTTTAGATTTTTCTTTATATTTATATAGTAATTTTGTATATTTTAGGATTAATTTGGGTGATAAGCTTTTTCCTAGGGGGGTTGTATTTTCTCAAAATAAATTTACACACAAAAAAAGCCTGGCGATACCATGGCACATCTGTTGTGCCATGTTCCCATGCTTTCCATTTCGTTATTTATGGTGATGCTCCTATGACGAAGCGAATATCCTTTAAATAAGCTCACACTATAAAGTTAGTTATTAGTAAGTGCACGCTTTTTCTGAACGTACATATTTTTCAATTTAGCGTAGTAGGCCGCTGCATGTACTGCCCCTGTATCCTTTTTGCGTAAAGCAAATTCGAATGCCTCCACTAAATGTTCTGTAGTAACCAATTCACTTCTGATTTTGATTAAATCGTAATGCTTATAGTTTTCAGGCACTTTCGATAAAATATCCTGATCCCCCGTAATTGAAATTAAATGATCGTCGTTAAAAAATAGTTGTAGCATAGTCCATGTCCCCTTTTCTGTTTAGTATCGCGATGTCACCCTTTGATTAGCTTGCTTCAGCCCGTTTTTAACACGCTTTATTTATATGGCTTCTATCCATTACCCCGTTTTTTGTAAAATGAATCACTAATCAGTCAAAAAAATCTTTATTAATACAATTATTCAGAAAAATGAAATTCAATTCCGGTAAATCCGGTATAATATATCTATAAAGACTGTATTACAGTTATGACGAAGTACTTGGAGAGGATTTACATCTATGAAAATAACACGCGTCATTAAATATAATTTAATCCGGCTATTTCGGCTTAAGTCTGGTCCACATCAAGTTGCATCAGGGGTAACAATTGGCTTTATCCCAAGCTGGCTCCCAACATTCGGACTCGGCCCCGTTCTTGCCGTTGGTATGGCAAGACTCCTGAAGGCGAATACCGTTTCCGCACTTATCGGCGGTGTCCTGGGCACATTTATTTGGCCGCTGCTTTTCTTTTTAAATTATAAAGTCGGGAGCTTACTACTCGACCGAAATATAAAAGTCGATGAATTTGATGAAGTAGAATACATAGATGCGATTGAACATACGTATACAGGCATTGTGAATTCCCATTCGAGCGGATTCACCTTTTTAACAGGGGCCATGTGCAATATAGTGATTTCCTCGATTCCCATATACATCATTGTATATATTATGTTTAAGTCGTACAGGGTGAGGATTTTAAACAAAATTCGTTGAGTTGGAAATCCTCACCACTCACTTGGCAGAATTCCGGGAATATTATAAAATTATCTTTTACAATAATTAGATAAGCAAGGTGATAAAATGCCCTATAGGGGAAGAATATTGGCAACAGGAATCGTTCTCTTATTTAATATAATTCGTTATTTCTATTATCATCAGTATTTAGCATTGCCTTTTAATTGGACATTTTTTATTTTGACGGCTATTTTCCTGGGGATTGCCTGGGTGGCCGGCAAGCAATTTGATAAGGTCAAATACCTGTCAGAAAGAGATCCCCTAACCGGTACCTATAACCGACGGACAGTAGAAGAATACTTTCACAAGGCTGCAAAGATAAGCGATATAAAGAAACAATCATTAGGGATCATCATGCTCGATTTAAATAAATTTAAAGAAGTAAACGATAATTACGGTCACCATAAAGGCGACGAACTCCTCATACAAGTTGCCGCAGCATTGAATACGTTTGTTACGAAACACGATTTAGTTGGAAGATGGGGCGGCGATGAATTCGTCGTTCTAGTAGACAATATGAAAGAAAACACAGCCGATGCCTATGTCAAAGAACTCCAGCTAGCCATCACACTGGAAAATGTCGAGGCTTCTGTCGGATATGCAATCTACCCTAAGCACGGAAAGAGTTTTCAGAAGCTTGTGCAAGAGGCGGATGCTTATATGTATAGGGATAAGAAGGACAAGTGACGTTGCTAAATTGCACGTTGCGTCATATATAAACGAATCTTGCGCCCGCCTGAATATTTCAGGGGGGCGCTTTTTTATCGTACAAATAGAATCTATGCATTGTTATGTTAAACAAATCCTATACTTGAGGAAGGAAAGATTTGTTCAGTGATTAGGCGCATCAGCACCGATCATTTTAAGTTATCCATGAAGTTTTTTATTGCGTCCATTCGTATTTTTGAGTTGCACTCTTCACAACGAAAAGTTTTGCTCTCTCTTTCTTTGAATTGTCTATATCTCAGTGTACCTTCATATAATTTGAATGTTTGTCTACAACTACTACACTCGCTTTCGTAGTAAAGCATAGTTTCCCTCCTACTGTGTGATTCATTAGTTTTTAGTTGATTGTTTGAAAATAGTAACCAGTTCGTTTCTTAAATGTACCATTTAGTAATCAGTGATATAAAGAAAAGTAACAATCAATTTTCCGAATTTAGCGGCTTCCTTTAGACTGCCTGTTGCGGATCCGCAACTAGTACAAACAGGGGTAATTGAAGACTACAGATTATTCATACCAAAGGGAAGTAGTGGTTACATATCTTCTGTGACCATCAACGGAACTAACTATGATATTGAAGGGTATATCGGTGTAGATGAAGCAAAGGAGGGGGTAGGTAAATTGAAATTAAAGATTCATTACCTGCCGTGAGTCCGGTACAACCGGACTCATTTTACCAAAGCTGCCTATGCGAAATAACCGTGTCTAACTGGTCACTTCAAACATTAGCTAGAAGTGAACAACCGGCAGCTACTGATTGATTTCCGTCGACTCGGCTAATTTCATTAAATAGTACTGTTCTTCCCTAGCCATGTGGTCAGCCATGGATGCAGAAAATGATCCTAACACTTCTGCGGTTAACTCCATTTCTTCCAGTTCATTTAAAAAAGTTTTAAATAAGCCCATTTCCACTTCAACCTCAGAGTTAAATCGGGTTAACGCCGGGAACTTCTGTATATTCGTACGTAAATAGCCTGTTAGTTCCACTGCTTTCAAATAAAACTGATCAAAGTGTTTTGTAAAGGTACTGCTTTTTTCCTTTAGTCTTTTCTCTACACCATCCAATCGGTCATTAATGGCACCTGCATGACCGGAAGCATCTACAAGCCAGATGAGATGGTGATGTAATTCGTGGAATATTGGCGGTATTCCTCCCTGTTTGAGATACTTTAATATACGTAAATATTCTTCTAATTCGTTCACCATATGATTTAAGAAAGTAGGTGTTAAATGGATTTTCATTTCGCCCGTTATGTGCCGTTCAATTATCGATAGTTTGAAGGCCCTTAATTCATTTACCGCTTCTTCAACATTATTAGCGAAAAGAAGCGCATTGGATTCGTTAAGTGATCTTACTTGAGAAAGAAGTTGATCGAATACCTGTATAAAGGAAGCAGCTCTAGAAATATCCTCCATTTCAGAAGGATATAGTGAATCATAGATAAATCGTGAATGATCTCCCAGCACCTGAAGCCAAAACTGATGTTCAAAAACAGCACTCTTCATATAATTTTCCACGCTATTTACATCCCCTTTTTTCACACTGGTATTCAATTTATTCAGCTTGAAATCAATTTATGAGAGATATTGAAGGAGCTCCTAATAAGAAAGCGCAATTCCTTTTTCAAGAATTGCGATATTGTTAAAGATTGTTATTTAACTAAAGTCCCCCTGAATCCCCAGACTTATTTTTTTGGTTGTTGCAACCCTTGAAAAACTATAATTTATTACCTGGTTTACATAGCTATAGTAACTGTCCTCTTTATGTATAATTCTTCAGTTTCAATTATTAATATCTAAATCTGAATCCATTCTTTTCTTTTAATTTGTTTTTTGTATTAGGAATCCTGTAAGACCTAGTTACTTTGCCTAACAATATGGCTATAAAATGCAAAATATAGCTGTAATAAGCCTTAAGTCTTAATCTAGATAACCTAACTATATTACCTCCATTCACATACTGTAATAATGAATAACTTTGGAAGGAGGTGTTTCTATGAATATTCAAAATAGTATTGTTGGAATTTTCCTTGGATTTCTCACAGGTGTAATTTGGCTGCTACTATCCTTATTAGGGTTCATTACTGATTTTTTGGAATTAATCGGTCTAGGTGGAGCTCTTGGAAATATTTTAAACATTCTAGTTGCGTTAATTGGCTTCCTAACCTTTATTTGGTTTGGAATATGCCTATTCAAGAAAGCGTGGCACTATTGCAGGGGGCATAAACCGGGATGCTAATGGATTATTATAATCTTGGCAACAACGATTTTTGTTGAGGCATCTAATAATTAAAATACCTGCTGACAGTCTTTAGTATTAGGCCGTTTTTTATCATTTTTTTAAAGGGGCTGGGACAGAATTAGTTCCAGTTCACGCAAAAAAGAGAAATTGCACAATGCAATTTCTCTTTTTTGCGCTTTATTAAGAAAATATTGGAAGAGGTATTAACCTCTTACCGCATACTTCCTTAAATTTGTGGCCATTAGTGCCAAACCTATTTCGTTAGTAACCTTTGATTTTCCCCGAACAGAAAATCGACGGAAACACAAATTAGCCTTCAAGAATCCAAAAACTGGTTCCACGTCAATTTTACGTTGACGATAAATGGCAGCCGTTTTTTCTTCTGAAAGCTTCGCTCTTACTTCTTCTTTTTGTTGTTCCCAATTCTCATTAATCATGAGTCTACGATTTTTCCCTTCCGCTGCTTTGGTACACTTTGTACGGAAAGGACACCCTGTACATTCTTCACATTCATAGATTTTAAATTCTCTTTGGAAACCTGATTTATCCGTACGAACAGAATTGTATTGGAATCGTAATCTCTTTTCATTTGGACATATGTATGCATCGTTTTCTTTCTCATACACCCAATTGCTTGTCTTAAAAGGATCATTTTTGTATTTTCGCTTCTGTTCGTTCAAGTAATGATTGAATGTAATGAGTGCTGTTCGTTTTCGATTGTTAAGAATATCCTGGTAATTCTGTTCACTGCCGTATCCGGCATCCGCTACAATATGCTTTGGTAACTCGAAATAATTTTCTTCAATTTGATTAAGAAATGGAATAAGCGTTTTCGTGTCTGTTGGATTTGGAAATACATCGTACGCGAGTGTATATTGACCTTCAGTAGCGATTTGTACATTATATCCTGGCTTCAATTGGCCGTTTTGCATATAGTCATCTTTCATCCGCATAAATGTTGCTTCATGATCCGTCTTTGAATAACTGTTACGTGTGCCAAACACATCAAAATCTTTTTGGTATTTCTGCTTTCTTATGATCCAATCGTGTACTTGTTTAAGTATTTGCTTCGGTGTTTTTCGTTCGCTACGTAATCTTTTTCGCTCAATGACATCGTCAGAATGCTCTATTTTGCTCGTATAGTCGTCGACTACTTCTTCTAGGTGATGTGCTACTTGAGTTAACTCTTCTAATGATAACTGTTCATCATTTTCACGTTTGATTTCAGGAATAATTTGATGTTCAAGTAACTCATCGTAAAGTTTATTTGATTTTTCTACGAGGTTGGTGTGATGTTTTTCCACTGATTTTTTCCAAACAAATGTGAACTTATTGGCATTTGCCTCAATCTTTGTGCCATCGATAAAAATCGCTTCCTGATCGATGAGTTTTTCTTCAACTAACTGACAACGGAATTGTACAAAACATTGGCGAATGAGTTCTTTCATATTTGGATGTACACGAAAACGATTAATAGTGCGATAACTTGGTTCATATCCTTGGGCAAGCCACATCATACGGATACTGTCTCTAGTCAGATCTTCAATTTTTCTTCCTGAAAAAGTGGATTGTGTGTAACCACATAGAATCAGCTTTAGCATCATACGTGGATGATACGATGGGCAACCCGTATGGTGAATGAAAGGAGCGAAAGCTTCGTTTGGAATGCTTTCGACCAAATTATGGATTGAAAAGGCAATATCATTTTTATGTAACTTTACTTCTAAATCTAGCGGTAAAATAAGTTGATTCATGTTATAATCTTTAAACATAAGGACACTTCTTTCGTTTGAAATTTGGTTGTAGGATACTTAAATTTTAACAGAGAATGTCCTTTTTTTATGCTCGAAATTATGCAGAGATTTACTTGATATAGAAGAAAAATTAGTTGTTCGGAGTGAAGGCGGCGACTCCCAGGGGACAAGCACGTGGGAGAGACTAAAGGCTCGATCCGTGCCCCCAGGAAAGCGTCCGCCGTAACGGAGAACAACGGCTACATAGTAGACACAAAATAATAAAGCCGTTCAATTTTACTCATCGTAAAATGGCACTGACCTAAATTAATGAGACAAATAAAAACACCTTTCGTTGAAAAACGGGTATTAAACCTAGTAAATCAACGTGGAGGTGTTTTTTCTATGGGTACAAGAGTAAGCTATCCAGCAGAAGTGAAAATGAAAGCAATCGAAATGAAGCTGTCAGGAATTCCTGCAAAGCAAATAATGGATGAATTGAATATTAAAAATGTTAGTCAATTAAAAACATGGATGAAATGGTATAAAACTGGCGAAATATATCGACTTCATCAGCCGGTGGGGAAACAATATTCTTTCGGAAAAGGGCCTGAGTTTGATTCAGAGGAATCCCGTTTACAGGCTGAAAATCGTTATTTAAAACAGCAAGTGGAAGTGCTAAAAAAGTACAAGGAATTGGAAAGGAAGTGGTTGGACAAGCATTTGTAGAAGTAGTAGAGGCACTTAGAGGCCAAATTTCTATACAAAGAATCTGTGAATTAATGGGTGTGGCAAGGGCCACGTATTATCGTTGGAGAAAACAAAAAGGTGCGCAAACGACAAAAGAAAAACGAGATCAAGATGTTGGTGAAAAATGTGCAGCACATAAATATCGGTATGGTTATCGTAAAATCGCAAGTTTCTTTCCGGATTTAGCCGAGAAAACGGTTCAAAAAATCATGCAAAAATATAATTGGTCGTGTCGTGTTAAAGTGAAGAAACGTAAGCGTACGGGGCAACCAACAAGTATAGCACCGAATCATTTAGAGCGTGATTTCCACGCTACTGAGCCACTTCAAAAGCTCGTAACCGATATTACTTACTTGCCTTTTGGTCAATCGATGTTATATCTTTCAAGTATTATGGACTTATACAACGGCGAAATTATTGCGTACACAATTGGAACGACACAGGATACACAATTCGTAGTGGACACATTGAGTCAAGTAGAAGGAATCTCAAGTGAGGCAATTCTTCATAGCGATCAAGGGTCGGTCTATACATCTTACGAATATCAAAAACAAGTAAAAGAAAAAGGAATTACCATGAGCATGTCCCGTAAAGGCACGCCAGCTGATAATTCCCCAATCGAAACGTTTCACTCCTCGCTAAAGTCCGAAACGTTCTATCTCGACGGAATCCACAGCACAACGAATGCATGTGTGATTCGAATCGTCGAAGAGTATATAAACTATTATAACAATATCCGTATTCAAACGAAACTAAACAACCAGTCGCCGGTGCAATACCGTCAACTGGCTGTTTAGAAGGTGTTTTCTTACTGTCTCAAAAAAGGCAGTCAGTGCCAATTTGAACGGCTTTTTATTGAGGAGGGTTTTGTCCCAACCTCTTTAAGCGGGTTACAATTATCGGATTTTTTTATTCTCCCCAACTAATATTATGTTTCCTACCATTGTTTTCCCCCACCTCCAACTTTATATTAGAAAACTGCTTATAAAGGAAAAAATGCAATTGATTTTAATCGGAATGCAGTATTGGATAATAAATTTGTCCTCTACCATACATACTACAGATGAGGTGGGATAATGACGTTTGTACGATTAGGATACGTTGCGATGAGTATGGAATTAAAAAATGCTTCTCCGTCTCAAACGATGACGTTTTCTCAATTTCAAAAAATTAAGGATCGTGAAGCTGCGATACGAAAGTTAGAACGGATTGCACTGAAAAATTTAGAAAATACATATAGTAAGAAATCGATTCTGGGATAAATTTTTGTGGAATTGCATCACCTTGACTCGTTCCTACAAAACTGTGCCCACCAAGTGCCAAAATCTCCAAGGGTATATTACCACTATAATCGGTAGCGACAGTAGCCAGTTTTCCAAAAGTAACTAATGATATTTATTTAATATACGATATTAATGGAGCATAATAGAGCCGCCATCAACCATCAATGTTTGACCTGTTATATATTTAGAGTCTTCTGACGCTAAAAAGACAGCAGCACGTCCGATATCCTGTTCCGGATCACCGAATTTACCCATCGGAATACCAGCAAGTACCCCTTCATAATATTCCGGCTGTGCTTTTGCCCAAGCTTGTACACCTTCTGAATTGGCGATTGGTGAAATCAGGTTCGCTGTAATACCATCTGCGCCAAATTCATTTGCTACGACACGCGTAATACCGCGAATCGCTTCTTTCGCTGCGGCATAAGCAGCTTGTGTTTTATGCCCCTTTAAACCGGCACCTGAAGCAAAGTTAATAATATTACCACGAGTTTTCTTTAAATGTGGAATAGCCGCCTGCATTAAATACCATGTAGGATAGAAGCCTGTATCCATTGACAATGCTAAATGTTCTGGTGTTGTTTCAAGGAATGGTACTTGTTTAGAAGCATGTGCATTATTTACTAGCACATCTAAACGGCCATATTTCTCGACAACTTGTTCCACGACATTTTTGAGTTGATCATGCTTTGTTAAATCAAATTCAATAAAGCTAGATTGTGGTGAGTGTTGCTGTAATTCCGCCAATAGGTTTGCGCCGGCTTCCGGATTAAGATCAACTGCCACTACAATTGCTCCCTCTTTTACCATTGCACGCCCCATACCCGCGCCGATACCGCCAGCACCACCTGTAATGATCACTACCTTGTCTTTTAATTTCAATACAATTTCTCCTTCTCAGAAAAATCACAATCCTAACGTGATTGTTCCCAGTATCGTTAATGAATTTTTGTTACTAACAAATTAAATATACAGCTACATGATTTTAGAGGCAAATTATCAATCGTAGTTATTATGTGTTTTCCGGGCAAATGCTATTACAGAAAGAAACAAGTTCTAAATCGATTGCTTATGCGTTGTTTCTTTTGCTAAAGAACCTAGTTAGATTAAGTTCACTTCCCACAACACTTCTTAAATTTCTTCCCACTCCCGCACGGACAAGGATCATTACGTCCAACTTTGGGGGTCTTCTCCTCTGTGAAGGATGGCAACTGAATCGATTGAATTTCTTTTTCAAAAGTATTGTTGCGCTCTATTGCTTCCCTTCGCCATGTTTCTAATAATGGATGGTCTTGGTTCATTGCTTTGAAATACGCATAGAACAATTCATCCATGTCGAGCATATAGCCAGTTTCTCCGCGCGCTCCATACTGTTCAATACATTCAAATGTTGCCTCTGAAAAATGGGCGGCTAAACCTTCAATAATCAGCTCCTGTATGTCTATATCTTCCGCTTTCACATAGGCCTCTGCCAAAACTTGCTCGGCAAATTTCGTTTTCGTATGCTTTAAAATAGAAATGACAGGTATAAATAGTGATTTATCTATAATATAAGGTTCTAGTAGCTTTACTATTTCATCTGAATGGAAGCGAATAAGTGCTTCACACAATTCCTCCTGTAAAATATCCTCTTCAATACGATTTAACAGTGATACAAGTTCAGGAATATGTTCAGATAGCTTCATGACTCCTACAGCTCGAACAGCTAAAATCCCATTGATACTTATATAGTCTTCCTCTATTTCATCACGAAGTATGTACTCGACCTCTGTTGGATCATATTCACCGAAACGAATTAAAAGATCTTGAACCTTTTTGGCAGTAAAGTATATATGCGAATCAAAGTTTACATTCATTTCTGCCAGCAGCTCGCCAAAAAGTTCCCAAAGTGGCTCAAAGTCATGTACGACATTCGTTTCAAAAATACTGTAACGCTTTAAAACATCGAAATACCCTTTTGGCATATAGGGAAATAACAATTTTTCAAACTCCAATAAAATCTTTGTCGGTGTATTGTTTATAAATCTCACAATTAAATGCTTTTTATCAGCCGAAACTTCCGCTATCCACGATTGGAATAATGTTAACGTTTCCTTATTCTTTTCAAAGCCTTCACCATTTAATAGCAGTTTTTTTCGAAATCCTTCATGCTCCGCTGCAAAAGCAACAAGCTCATTCGTAAATTCAGCAGGTACAAAAGGATAATCCATTATCTGAGAAAGCCAAAAATCTTGAAGCACCTCATCCTCCGTCAGAATATTTCCCTTCACACGTTCTAAAAAATGATTCATGCTCATCCCTCATTTTCTTTTAATATCTTTAGAGTACTATATTTGCTAATGCGTGGGAAATTAAGCGTTTATTATGGTGACATTTACAATTTCGTGATGGAAGGGTTAAACTTTAAATATCCATTATTGGAGCTCCTTTCGTACGTAATCGGTTGACCAGACCTGATTTCTCGTACGACTGGAGTTTTTTCTTTAGCTATATATTGGGAGCAAAAAAAGCCGATTGAAAAGTTCTCAATCAGCCTTTATTTTTTAACATCTTACTCGTTTCAAGCCCAGCACTGAAAATGGATATAACCATGATGAAGAAAAAAAGAATTTGTATTGAAGGGTTAGCTGTCCAATATCCTATGAAGTTCATAAAGACAAGAATAACAAATAAAAGAGCAGTAACTGTCGTTATAAAACTACGCCAATTTAGAGTCATTTTAATCCCCTTTAAATATGTTAACTTCGATTAAATTAAAGGTTAACATAATTTATTGGTATTTTAAACCATAAACTGTTTTTTCACTTCTAGCTAAAATAATTTTACAGACGGAAGCCTTTTTAAAATTCAGTTGCCCTCAGCATCGGGGATTTCAGTCACTTATGAGTGAGTAACGACAAGCCAATACTTTACTAATCCCAATAATTAAACACTAAATCTCCTACCGTCTGTGATCTGAAATGATTCATAAAACGGAGCTCCACATCATTAAGTTCATTTTCGTTCATCAGAGTAATACCACCGCTTTGAGTTTGATATACTAAGGGCTCTGCTAATTGTGATGCTGTTAATACTGTATAGTGATTTTCAAACAAAGCGCCCAATAATTTATGATCCGTAAATTTCAAGCCCCCTATATCACGATTACTAGTGAAGGCTATATCATCATACATATTATTGTGGAAAATATATAACTCTTCCCCATCAATTTTTACATGAGCATGGGCATAGCCAAGATCAATATCGGGTTCAAAAAAGGCCAAAATGCACCCATTTAATTGCTGAACAGACGCGTAGCAATATTTTTTAAATTCAGCAGTAAGGGCTACCCAATCACGCTCAAGTGATAAATCCCCCGCACTAAAGCCCGTTACGCCTCTTTTTAGAATCATACATAAAGCACCCCTCTCTTGAATTCTATTTTAAGATGTATAGTATGTATAATGGTGGTTTTTCACCGTTCTCCTTTAGATTGCCATAGCTACTGTAATTAAAGCAAAAAAGTATATCCTGATAAAATCAAGATATACTCAGATTTAATTATCTACACCCTTATGATGAGAAAACTCGATTAGCTGTAAACGTTAAACCATACCCTCTCTTTGAATCATGAGGATCAAGGCGGTATCAGTGCACAAATCTTTAATCCTTACTGATACTTTTGCTTTTCGTTTTATACTGGAAATTAACAAAATAAATGCTTATGGCTACTAGCAGCATCCCGATAACCAGTGAATATGTCACCGTTTCTCCTAAGAAAAGCACGCCGAGAAGAACAGCGACAATCGGAATGAGAAACGTATAGGAACCAACTTTGCTTGCCTCACCAGCGTTAACTAGATTGTAGTAAAGGATGTAGGCTAATGGAATGCCAATGGTCGCCCCAAAGCTGAGCCCTGATACATAATGCGTATTCCATTCGATGGCAGACCAACTTTCAAACAACGAGCCGGTACCTAAAAGAAAAGCACCGCCCATGATACATTGAAGTGCTACCATCCAATACGCATCTACTTCTTTGCTTATCTTCTTTACGTAAATTACTCCGAACGCCCAACTTACAGCAGTTAGTAGCCCGAGCGTAACGCCGATTGCTGAAATGTGGACTATCAGACCATCCACACTAACAACTGCTACCCCTACAAATCCTAGAAACAAACCGAGGATTTTGACTGGTGTTAAATATTCACCCAGTAATAGCCAAGCGAAAAGGCCAAGTAAAATCGGTTGAAAATAGACTAGAACGGAAAACAATCCACTCGGTAAATAGAGCAATCCGGCCGTCTGAAGTCCGAAAAACAGAATTGTATTAAAGACAGCCCCAATACAGTACTTTTGCCAGTTTTCCCGCCAATTGATTTTTTCCCTAGTCTTCCAAATGATAACTGTCAGCAGGATGCCTCCTAAAAGCGCACGTTGCCCGGCATAAAGCAATGGCGGGGCGTAGGGTACAGCTAATTTATTGATTGGCCAACTCGCGCCCCAGATTAAGATGAGGGCAATAAGTGCAACAGTCGATTTTTTAAACACTATCTATATCCCCTTTCATCGGCAAAAAGCATGTCCCTATAATCACTGTAAAGTTCAAAGAGACGATGCACGGTTGCATCGCCTCACATATTAGTAAGAGTATTTCACACCCTACCTTTACAATCTATCTTACTATGAAAGTATGATTCACATACATCTATAACACACTGAATGCTTCATCTTTTATATCACTGATGAACATATGTCCTGGTGAATGAGTAATCATAATAGAAGGCTTACTTTCCATCGCAACAGCTTGAGGAGTTACTCCACAAGCCCAAAATACCGGAACCTCCCCTGGTTTGAATGAGACAGCATCTCCAAAATCAGGTTTTGAAATATCCTGGATGCCAATTTGGCTAGGATCCCCAATATGTATTGGCGCACCGTGCACTGCCGGGAAACGTGATGTAATCTGGACAGCACGGATGGCATCCTCTGGCGTCATTGGTCGCATACTAACGACTGTCGGCCCTTCGAACATGCCTGCTTTATTACACAGAATGTTCGTTTTGTACATTGGAACATTACAGTTTTCTTCGATATGTCTAATCGGAATACCGCTCTCAAGCAGTGGAGTTTCAAATGTAAAGCTACAACCGATCAAGAAGCCAACCATATCATCTTCCCAATACTCCGTGATATCTGCCACTTCTTCTGTAAAAACACCATCTCGGTAAATACGATATTTCGGGATGTCTTTACGGATATCTGCATTTTCGGCAATCATCGCAGGAATATAAGAACCTGGCTCCGTCACGTCCAATAATGGGCATGACTTCGGATTCCGCTGGCAAAAAAGTAAAAAGTCAAAGGCATGTTCCTTTTTTAAAATAACCAAGTTCGCTTGTGTATTACCTTTTGACATTCCTGCAGTCGGTCCAGTAATCTCTTGCTTTCGAATCAACTCTCTTATTTCTTCCGCCTCTAACACTCCATAGTTCACCATAAAATCCCTCCCGAAAATCTTCTTACTCTATTATTTAAAAATTAGTGGTACTTGTTCAATCAACGTCACGATACTTAAATAACCCATGATTACCACGACAAATGCGCCCGTAACCGTCAACCAGATCGGATGTTTATATGTACCAACAATATTTTTCTTATGTGCAGCAATTAATAATGTCCCTAAGCCGATTGGCAAAATAAAGGCATTCAACGCACCTACAATAAGCAAGATTGTTACCGGCTTTCCAACAAAAGCAAACGTTACTGTTGAAATAACGATAAACGCAATGATAACCCAGTTTTGGAACTTCTCAATAAGAGGGTGAAATGTTCTGATAAATGAAACCGACGTATATGCAGCACCAACAACAGATGTTACCGCCGCAGCCCACATAATGACACCAAACATACGATAACCAATATCACCTGCAGCTAGCTGGAATACAGAAGCTGGCGGATTTGCTGGATCAATTGCTAATCCTTTTGATACTACTCCAAGTACAGCCAAGAATAATGCCACACGCATTACACCGGTAACAAGAATCCCTGTAACAGAGCTTTTCGTAACTTCCGGCAATGATTCAACTCCTTTGATACCTGCGTCCAATAGACGGTGTCCGCCTGCAAACGTAATATATCCTCCTACCGTTCCACCAACAAGTGTAACAATAGCGAATATGCTGATTTGCTCCGGTTTAAACGTATTTACAATCGCCTCTCCAACCGGCGGCGATGTAGTAAATGCCACGTACAGCATGAGCAGAATCATTACAAACCCTGCACCTTGTGCGACTTTATCCATCGCTTTCCCTGCTTCTTTCACGACAAAAATAAAAATTGCTAAAACCGCACTAACAATAGCACCTGTAATCGGATCCCAGCCAAGCATGGCATTCAGACCCAAACCTGCGCCAGCTACGTTCCCGATATTAAATGCCAAACCGCCAATTACGATAAGTATTGCCAAAACAACGCCCAGTCCAGGTAACACCTTATTGGCAATTTCTTGCCCACGCAATCCGGAAACGGCAATGATTCTCCAAATATTCATTTGTGAAAAGATGTCTAATAGTAATGAAATTAAAATAACAAAGGCAAAGCTCGCAGCCAATTGCTGTGTAAATACAGTAGTTTGTGTCAAGAAGCCCGGCCCTATCGATGATGTGGCCATTAAAAAGGCAGCTCCAAGTAAAACACTTCTACTTACCTTCTTTTTCCCCGTAACGTTGACATCTTTTTGTGTTGCATCGGTTTTAGGATTTTTCATTTTTACCCTCCAACTTACAGATTGCATCTACAGTAATATTGTTCTTATTCAATGTTTCATTTATATATTTTGCAAAGGCTAGTGCATGTGCACCATCACCGTGAATACAAATAGTATCTGCTCGCAGCGGAACTTCTGTTTTTTGCTCAGAAACTACGATTCCTTTTGTCACCATTTTTACAATTTGTGCAACAGATTGCTCTTGATCTGTAATCATGGCATTCTTTTGTGATCGAGAAGTCAAAGACCCGTCTGCTTGATACGTCCTATCTGCAAATGCCTCGTGTGCTGTTCGTAAACCAATCTTCTCTCCGGCCTTCGTCAATTCACTCCCGGAAAGTCCAAATAATATCAATGATGGGGATACATCGTATACTGCTTGTGCAATCGCTTCGGCAAGTTTTGGATCCTTTGCCGCCATATTGTACAGAGCACCGTGGGGTTTTACATGCTGCATTTTTTCATTGAATGTCATTAAAAATCCTTGCAATGCACCAATTTGATAGACGACCATGTCATATCCTTCTTGAGGAGTAATCGCCATTTCTCTTCGCCCGAATCCGTTCAAATCCGGCAAACCAGGATGCGCTCCAATTTTGACACCATTAGAAATGGCCATCTTCACCGTTTCTCTCATCACGCTCGGATCTCCGCCATGAAAACCGCAGGCGATATTTGCAGATGTAACGTATTTCAAAATTTCTTCTTGCTCCCCCAATTTATAGCGACCAAAACTCTCCCCTAAATCACAATTCAAATCTACTTGAAACATACTTCTCCCCTCCATTGATAATCGTTTAATAATTAGTAAGTATTTTCGAAGTTCCCGAAATTCGGAACAGTAGTTTTAAAACTAAAACAAATTCTAGCATAAAAATTTTCGCTTGAATATATTATTTGCAAAATTATTCGAAAATTGTAAATATCGCAATATTCTTAACATATATACTTGATTTTAAATTTGAAAACAAATTATAATGTTAGCAATATCCGTTTTGAAAAACATAAATACCGAAATTCGAAACCTTAAGGAGCTGTTTATAATGGCCTATCAGAAAATTAATGCACACATAAGGCCCTTAGGGGATTCTGCGCTAGTCATTCAGTTAGGTGATGGAATCAGCCTTGCCGTCCATGAAAAAGTGAAAAACCTTTGCAATCTATTAGAAAAAGAGCCGTTTACAGGATTGATTGAATCTGTTCCTTCTTATAATAGCCTTACAATTTATTACAATCCTTTTGCCGTCTTTTTATCAAACACGGTTAAAGAATCAGCAAGTCCCTATAAGAAAGTAAGTGCGTTTATCTTATCGCTGCTGGATCAATTAGAAACAAGTGAAACTTCCGAACAACGATTAATAACAATCCCAGTCGTGTACGGAGGAGAGTTTGGTCCGGATTTAGAATATGTAGCAAGTTATCACGGACTTTCTGTTGAAGATGTCATTCAAATTCATACGTCAAATGAGTACTTAGTTTATATGATTGGCTTTGCCCCTGGGTTTCCGTTTATGGGCGGGATGGATGAAAGAATTGCAACACCACGTAAGGATTCACCACGTCTAGCTATCGCACCGGGTTCTGTAGGAATTGCTGGTAAACAAACAGGCATCTACCCGTTGGAAACTCCCGGAGGATGGCAAATTATCGGCAGGACTCCGCTTGATTTGTTTCTTCCGGAACTTTCACCGCCAACTCTGTTACAGGCTGGAGATCGAATCCGCTATGTACCGATAACGCTTGAAGAGTATGCTGTCTATAAGGAGATGAAACAATGAGCATTAAAGTACTTCATCCTGGATTATTGACTACGATTCAAGATTTAGGGAGATTCGGTTCACAAAAGTTTGGCGTCATCGTAAGTGGCGCAATGGATCCGATTTCTCTTAGAATTGCAAATTTACTTGTCGGCAATGACGAAGGCGAAGGAGCGCTTGAAATAACACTTTTAGGGACAACGCTCCAATTTGACACGGATGAGTTAGTTGCCATTACTGGTGGAGACCTGCAGCCTACAATTGATGGAGAAAAAGCTCCTATGTGGAGACCTGTCCTGATTCGCAAAGGATCTGTTTTAAAATTTAAGTCAGCAATTAATGGGTGTAGGGCCTACGTGGCATTCGCTGGTGGAATCATGGTCCCGGAAGTTATGGGAAGTAAAAGCACTTATTTGCGCGCAGCAATTGGAGGGCTTCAAGGCAGAGCATTACAAAAAGGAGATGTATTGGACAGCGGAGAATTCAATCCAATCAGTCGGGCATTTGTTCATCAGCTCGAAAAAACGACGACTCACTTTAATTGGTCTGTCGATTATAGAGAGTTTATAACATTCGATAAAACACAAACGATCAGGGTGTTACATGGTGCTGAGTTCGAACGTTTTGATACCAGAAGCCAACAAGCGTTTTTCTCGAAGCCCTATAAATTAACGACACAAGCGGATCGAATGGGCTATCGATTGGAAGGCGAATCACTCAGCTTATCAGAGAAATTTGAATTGTTATCGGAAGGCGTTACGTACGGTACCATTCAAGTGCCCTCAAACGGACAACCTATTATTCTGATGGTTGATCGACAAACGACAGGAGGATATCCGAAAATCGGTCAAGTCATTTCCGTTGATCTCCCTTGTTTAGCACAAATGCAGCCAAACAGTAACATTCAGTTCAAGAAGTTTTCTCTTGAACAAGCAGAATTAGAATTGATCAACCAAGAGCAATTGTTGCGTCAATTAGCAATGGGCATCCAGTTTAAAGCACTTCATAAATAAGAGCACATGAAAATCAAAAAATTAATAGCAGTTACGGAAATGATTGAACATGGATACATAACCGTATTTAGAACCAAAACGAGGCGATCTCGCATCCAATTGATGCAGAGACCGCCTCGTTTATGTTATTTGCTATAGCCTAATTGCATTGAAATATCCTCAGCAATTTTTTTTACCTTCTTTGCGTAGATTTCAACGTTCTCATCCTGATAATTCGCTTCGATTCCTGCGATACTTATCCCCGCAATAACTTCTCCATTGTGATTAAAAATCGGGGCAGCAATGGCAGCTGTATGGTTTTCCAATTCAGAATGACTGATTGTATAGCCATCGATTCTCGCTTGTTTGATCGTTTCATAAATTTTATCTTTTTCAGTAATTGTCCCGTTTGCGAATGATTTTGGGTTAATTGACTCTAGATATGTCTCTATTTCTGAATCTGGTAAAAAGGACAAAATTGCACGTGAACAGGCACCAGCATAAAGCGGACTTTTCCTGCCGATTGAAGTATACAAACGAACCTTTTGTTTTGTATCTATTTTCTCAATATAGATGGCTTCATCTCCATCTTTAACAATTAAGTTAATGGCTTCCTTCACATCATTATGTAATTCATGCATAAACGGATAAGCAACTTTACGTAAATCAATCCTGCCTAAAACCAGCTGACCAAATTTGAGAAACAAAAGTCCAAGTCGGTATTTCGAATCGCTTCCTTTTTCCAAGAACTCCATTTCCTCTAATGACCTGAGCATTCGATACACCGAAGATTTCGGAATCCCCGATAGATCAATAATTTCTTGAAAGGTTAATTCAGTATGCTCTATAAATAAATTTAATATATCCATCGAACGGACAACCGTTTTATTTTTGTTGTTCATTAATTTTAGTCTGCCCCTTTCCATTCTTTTCTATATGTATAAAACTCCCTTATTGAAATCTAGGATACACTTTCTGTCTTAATATAAGTATTATACCAAGATTGGATGATAAAACGGAACCTATAGTAAGGGCACATCTAATAAGACACATTTTCTTATGGAACGAAATTCCCTTTATTTGAAGCGTTATTTTCGAGTTTTTTGTATTTTATCAATAATTAAAAATTTCGGCTTATACATAAGGATGTATTGGTTAGATCTTTCCAATTATTCTTAAAAAGGCATGTTTTGAATAGAACTTTCAAAACATGCCTTTGCATAATTTAACATGAATTTTATTTTTAAAACTTTAATCTATCTTCATCCTTCTTTTAAAATCTTCAATTTCAAACGGTTCATTATTTTCTTTAATCCTGCTGAATTCAATAAGTAACTCTTCCTGTTTCGCCTGGATTTTCCTTAACTCTGCCATTTGTTCTTCTCGCTCACATTCTCTCGCATATTCAATGGCACAATCCTTTAATGTATCGGCAAGATTATTTATTAGATAACTTTCAAATTTGTCCAGAATGTTCGAATCTAAATATTTCGGACCTATATTAAGTGTTTTTAACATATGGTTGAGTTCCGTTGCCTTCTGATTCAATTCATTGATTTGGTGTTTATTATTTTCCAACTTTCGAATTGTTAACTTTTCACTTGTACGAAATAAGTAAATAAACGTAGAGATGATGACCACCGAACTTATATAAAATATCATGTCATCCTCAAAACCAGCTAATACTAATAAAATAATCGATAAGGTACTTACTAATAATAATTTCATGAAGGAGATCGGGACTGGCTTTCTCAGTTCTATTAAGTCATTTTCAATACTTGCTTTATCTGACAGTAGTTGTTGCGCTTGCTTTATTTCATCTAAAACCAACTGCTTATTACTCATTAATTTAACCTCCCAAAATTCCAAGTCATTTAATTTCAACTTAGTTTGGTCGGAGCAACAAATTTTAAACATGATATTACTAGTCTTAATTGATTAGCGTCCATACAAAGATATAATTTATTGTAAGTAATATTCAGTTTCTCCGTTTTCTTCATTTTAAATCTATCCCGCATACGCAATCGCGCTAATTTCGATTAATTGCTCAGGTGAAGCCAAATGATTTACTCCGATCAAGCTGCCGGCTGGGCGATGCTGTCCCATATATTCCTTAAAAATTTCGATAGCCGGCCCTGTATCCTCTAGTGCATTCGTTAAATAAATTTCCAAATAAGCAAGGTTCGATCTTGTAATATTAAATCCTTCTAATACACGGTCTAGATTGGCCAGCGTTTGTCGAGTTTGCGCTTCAATATCTCTTTCACCGACAAAGCCCCCTTCCGAATCATGCGAAAACTGCCCAGAAATATAGACTGTTCCATCTACACTAAACCCTTGAGAAATGCCATGATCCCAAAGATCGTGGTTGACTGTTTTAATTTTTTTCATTTTTACCATTCCTTTACTTGAGAATAGGTTAAATATAAAATAGTCCTAAATAAAAAAATAGTACGCACTTTTTTGAAAGGTACTATCAGAAAGGATAGTGTAAATATGGGGATGTCTGACTATGTAGAGAAGGGCAACGTTCGAGAGACACCTTTTGGCTATACATTATCAATTATTGGCGGCAAGTGGAAAATGCTGATTATTTATATATTGGCAGAACACGAAACCGTACGTTTTAATGAATTGCAAAGAAAACTAGGGACGATTACCTTCAAAATATTAAGTTCACAGCTTAAAGAATTGGAAGCAGACGGAATGATTGTACGAAAAGAATATCCGCAAATCCCTCCTAAAGTAGAGTACAGCCTTACCCCTAAAGCACAAACCCTTTTGCCGGCTTTGGAGCAGTTATGTGATTGGGGATTGAAAAATCAAAAAAATAGTTAGAATTTTTATGCGTTTCATAATATAGTTTTTAAGAGACTGAACGAATTTCTAAAAATGAAATTCGTTCTTTTATTTGCTGGTGAAATGGTAGATGAGCGAAAAGAAAGGACATTTTATGAAACAAATAAATCTACGTAAAATTACAATTGTGCTGTTAGCAATCTATACAGCGCTGATCCTCTATTTCCTATATCTTGGGTTTAATAGAGGACTACTCGGAACAGACTCCAGCTTACGATATAACCTAATCCCAGAAGGAATTGCGTTACACTATCCAATGGGAAAAGCCTTTCAAATCTGGTTTTTCGAGTATGGGAATTTTTTAGCGTTCATCCCTTTTGGCGTAGTTATTCCCCTCCTGTTTCGTTGTAGTACTAAACGCTTTATCATCGGTTTTATTTTGTCGATCACATTGCTTGAAACGATTCAACTGCTGACACATTTAGGCGCTTTTGATATCAATGACATTATTATCAATACACTCGGTGCTGCTGTTGGTTTCGCCGCGCAGCGAATCGTCAAGAATAACCGAGATAACCTTAAAGGAATTATCAGAATCGTACTAAACTCTATTGTGCTTGCTCTCGGAACAATAACCATTGTTGGCGGGATTAATCATTATTTAGAAAAAGGCCAAGGAGAAACTGTCGCCCTGCATGATTTGATTCAAGAAGATGGGTCGATCCAGTGGGATAAAAACTTATCTACTTTTACAGTTGGCCAAAATGAAGTAACCCCACAAATTAATTTAATTGATAGAGAGAATACGAAAACCAATGAATTCGTGTATCTTTTAAAAGGCCAATATAAATTTATGACAGGTTATGTGGCAATACCTGACGATGTATTGAACGCTACAAGCACAGAGAGTATCGAAATCGAATTTATCAGCAATGGAGAAGTAATTTATTCGATCGGGTTAACCACTACAAGTGGAGAAAATAGCATAGAGTCATTTGAAGTGCCTCTTAATGAGGTGAATGATTTAATAATAAAGATAAACAGTGAAGATGCGAACCCGATTACACATGCCTTGGTATGGGATGTCAAAGTTACAGAGGAAAATGCGGGGCAGAAGGTTATTAACAGGATTAGAGAAAAGGTTAAATAATTATTTAATATCAGAGTAAGCGAATTATATATCCATAGTCCGTAAAAGAGAAATGTGCCAAAATCCATGATAATAAAGGATTTTGGCACTCTTTAAATTCCTGTGAAATTCGTCAGCTTTCTCTACTTACATTAGCCAAGGTATTTCCTAATTCTCCATTAATAACTGATAAGCTGCCATCGTTTTCGAGAACGATGGCTTGAACTTCCTTTAAGTCCCCGATTCCATCATTTCGTACAGACTGCAGTATATCGCCCTCGCTAATTCTTTCCTTTTTCATCGTTTCTCTCAGAAATGAACCGTTCAAATAGAGTAAGCTCGGCTCGGACTTGATGAGTTTATTGAATTTTTTCCAACGAACAGATGTAAATGTCAGTACGAATTGCAATAAAATCAACAGGACAAATGCTAACAGCCCCTCGAGCAAGCTCACATTTTTATCCAATAAAATTGTAGAGAGTACTGAACCAATGGCTACTGTTACCACTAAATCGAATGCATTTAATTGGGTTAATGACCGTTTCCCCGAAGTCAGCAGAAAGAAGATTAAACCGACATAAGCAAGAATACCGACAGTGATAATTCGAATAAAACTGTCCAATGTTATTGAGAACATGCTACCAGCTCCTCTCAGTAATAATTAGGTTCTTAAGTGGGCAATCCTAAAAAGTAGGTTAAAGAGTCTTATCTAAAATATTCTCGTAACCACTTAAGTTGCTAAGTCTACTCTTTTGTATACCCCATTCATAACCTTCTAAATACTTATTGCTTTAATTTAATGCCTGCTATACCTCTTATTATAATCATGTACAAAGTACTCCCTCTCTTAAATTCCAATTCACGATGTAGAGTATGTATAATGGTGGTTTTAAACATTCCCCCTCGGATTGCCCTAACTAATGTAATTAATACAAAAAAGTACATCCTGATAAAATCAAGATATACTCGGGTTTAATTATCTATTTCCTTATGTCAAATTCCATAGATGCTGAACTGCCACAAGAATCCTTTAGGGAAGGTAAAATTTGGAACTTTTTAGCCAGCGCCTCTTATGATAATCGATCTGAAATCGTCTGCACGGCATCCATAAATACGTTAACAAATGCTTCGCGGTCAACATCGTGCAATACATGCACGTTTGGTTTATTGCCTGTTGAATTGTGTAAATCTACGACTGTCGCACCTGTTGTAATACCCTCTGTTGACATTTCTACATAGTAGTCTGTTCCTTTGAAAAACTCAGGATGCAGTAAATACATGATGGCAGAAACGTCATGGAAGCGGAGCACATCGGCGTAATGCGGCTCACTAAAAGGTGTCGGTTTGGCTACGTCCAAATAGTATGTCACAAGATCATAAGCCTTTTGCGCAAACTCTGTACCGATGTCTAGAATTTTTTCCGCTTCGGTTTGTGTGACGAATGCTTTGTGAGTCACATCTAACCCACACATGCTCATCGGTACGCCTGATTGCATCACAATTTGAGCGGCATGCGGATCTACAAAGGCATTAAATTCGGCAACGGCTGTTTTATTACCACCTTGAGCTGCGCCACCCATCCATGAAATCGTTTCAATGTTATCCTTTACTTCTGGGTGAGCGATTAATAATGCACCGACATTTGTTAAAGGACCTGTCGCAACAATCGTTACCTTCTCCTCACTCGCTAAAATCGTTTCACGCATCGCTGCAACTGCTGGACGGACATTTGCGGGTACTTCCACTTTCGGAAACTCTACTTTTCCAAACCCAAATGCACCATGAATCTCCTCTGCTACTTCAAGCTTACGGAACATAGGCTGCTCAAGCCCTCGTGCAATCGTAACGTCTTCTTTAATATAATTTAAAAATGCATGTGCATTGTAATTCGCCTTACTTTGCGAAATATTTCCAGATGCAGTCGTTACTAAACGAATATCAAAAATATCCTTATTAGCAAATGCTACTGTTAGCATCATTGCATCATCAATGCCTGGATCTGTGTCAATAATTAGCGGTCGTCTTATCATGCTGTTTTCACCCAATTCTTTCATTTATAGTCTCAGTATTAGATTGCCATAACCACTGTGTTAATTAAAGCAAAAAAGTACATTCTGATAAAATCAAGATATACTTGGATTTAATTATCTATATCTTCATGTTGAGAAAACTCGATGAGCATTAAGTCTTCTGTATCCTTCTCGATTTTTTCTATATCCGGATGATCTCAGTCACCTTCTTATTTTTTGGATTTTCTAACAAAACTACTCCATAAATTTCCTTAAGCACAAACATTCATGCTTAAGGAGTTGTTTGTATTAGGTATGGGTACCAACAGGGATTGGTTCATAGAGTAGGAATTCAGCTCATGCTTGTGATGATTCAACTACATAAACTCTAATTTCCGGTCAAAAAAGTCCATGCTATTTCCCTCCTCACAAAATTAAATTTCTATTTCCAATAATATATATACATAGGTTTAATTTTTTCTGTTACGTCTGAAATTATCATCATTAAAACTAAGCTCTATGTTTCATCTATGTTTTTAAGAAGTTTGCTTTTTGCTGAAGACTGAAGCGCATAAAAAAGCCCAACGATATTGACCAAATCAGCCACACCGTTGAGCTTTAAATACACCTAACTTTTGTATCCAAAAAGAGAGGAATTCCTATTCTATTTTTACGCTCTAGTCGCCACTAGCAAGCTGTTTTTATATATGAAACTCTATTTAATTAAAATAATGGATAAAAATTATCATGCCACTTTATTTTTAATCAACACTCTTTAACATACAGCACAAAGATAACTGCTTAAGCTGCTTTTCGAATGAACGACTTAACGTAGGTTTTTACGTCCAAAATCTGCTTTAATTTCTCCCCATCTCTCCGTTTGCCACTTTAACACTTGATTGGAATAAGTATTTTGGTGGAGCCATTTTTCAGCTCTTTCGATAAGGTGCCAAATATTTTCGGTTTTATGATTGCGAGAGATTTGTGTATTGACCTTCTTTTTACGTACCCAGCTAATTGCAGTGAGCGAATCCGTATAAACAGGTAGCGAACTGTCTTTTTGATTTAACAAAGCGAGCGCATGAACTACTGCTAAAAATTCCCCAATATTATTGGTCCCATTCGCTACAGGTCCAAATTTAAAAATTACGTTGCCATTTTTGGTATACACACCTTTATATTCCATATCCCCAGGGTTTCCACTGCATGCGGCATCCACTGAAATACTTTCCTCGATATATTCGTCATTTCCGAAAAGTATGAGCTGTTTAGTATTTTTATTGGCATCGGTAATCAATGACTTTTTACTATAGCCGTTTTCAAAGGCTGCTTTTGCTTCCTGTTCATTAGGAAATGACTTGAATTTTGCATTCTTCACACCGTGAACTTGTTCTTTACAATCTTCCCATGTTTTATAAACACCTGTTTTCTTTCCGGACCAAACGACATAATATTTTTGCTTAGCCATCAATTCTTCTCCTTTTTCAAGACTCCAATCACTTTACCATTAATCAAAACATCTTCTTTTTGCATTTGAATTGGCTCATAGTTTTCATTTTCAGAAAGAAGCAACACTGAATCACCCATACGCATGAATTTTTTCATTGTTGCTTCACCTGCAATAATAACTACAACAATATCCCCATTTTGTGCACTTTGTTGTCGATGAACAATCACCTTATCTCCTTTATCAATACCTGCTCCGATCATACTGTCGCCTGTTACCGTTAGTGCAAAAGTATCCCCCTCAGCTACTAGCCACGCTTTCGGTAATGCAATGAACTCGTCATAGGTTACGTCAATCGAAATTGGTACACCGGCTGCAACATTACCTATATGTGGAATATGACAAATCGTATCGTATTCCATAAATAAGCCTGAATCAACGTCAATAAATTCCACCATGTTTTCATCATCAATTTCTGTTGTGATATTATATTTTTTAGAGTTTTTTAAATTGATATAGGGACGTACATTTTTTGTCTCAGGTAAAAACTGCGGCTGGCACTTCGGTATATCAGCAATGATTTCACCATTTCGATCAATGCATATTACCTCTAAGCCATCTGTAGCTAATCCATAATGTACGCGTGGATCTGCCTGCATGTACGATTTCAGCTGCTCTGCTGCATCTTGAACACCGTGACCAAATTGCTTTACTTCAATAAAAATATAAGGCAGTGCCTGTCCATTTTTATAGATCATTACGGCGATATCTACATAGCCTTTACGTGAAAATAACTGTACGGGAAACTCTAATTCCAGTAATTCGAGAGGATAATGATAAGAACGCTTCAACTCTTTTATAATCCATTGGCGAATCACTTCTTCTTTCGCATTTAAATCAACAATACGTTCTGTCAGCTCATAATTTTGAATGCCGATTGACTTAAATGGATGTAAGCGACAGTCACGTTTCATTGTAAAATTTTCAAAATTCAGCTCTTTCATAAAGCTTGACGGTCTTCCTACTGACGACATATACAGCAATTCGTTCGCACGGGTCATCCCTACGTAAAGCAGCTTACGTTCTTCAGAAATAAGGGCTTCTTCCTCATCCATTTCAAACAGCTTATTATTTGGAATAACGCCTTCACTTAAATCAATAAGAAATATCACCTTAAATTCAAGCCCTTTAATCGAATGCATCGTTACAAGTTTTACTTTCTCTTGGCCAAAGTCAGCATCTTCGTGCAAAATAGCACAACCAATTCCTTCACTTTCCAAGCTCTGTGCAACACTTTCAATTAGGCGCTTTTCCTTGGCAGCAATGCAAATATCCCCTAACCGGTAGTCATTTGAAAGTTCTCGAATTTCCTTTATTAAAAATGCGAGTTGCTCCTCACTTTTTCTAAAATAACGATAAATTGGCGCCTCTCCATGTCGATCAATGAGTGAAGGTTTAACAAAATCGATATTATTATGAATCGTTTGATCGTGCTCAATTAAATCATAAGCTGCTTTTGAAATTTCAGTCGTTGTACGGTAATTTTTGCTGAGCGTACGCGATTTCCCGCTCATATCATAGCCTATCGTCGTATAGGAACGACCTTTCCCAAGCCACGAATGCGAATAAATACTCTGTGTATTATCTGCTACAAATAATAGAGAAGAATAGGGCTTTTCTTTGTAAATACATTTTAAAAACTCTAACTGTAAGCGCGTTAAATCCTGGCTTTCGTCTATAATAATGTGCGTATATTTCCCGTAATCCATCTGCTCCGCCTCAGCCAGTGCAAGAGCATTCATTTTCACAAATGTGACTAACCCCTGCTGCGCGAGGAGTTCATTAAAGAGCTCCATCAGTTCAAAAATCGCCTGACGAATATCTGAGTTTTTCATAAGCTTCTGCGGTAAGCCCTTGCCTCCTGAAGCGCGCCCAGTACGATCCAGTTGTTGATATACATCCAGTTGTTCAATTCGACATGCTACAAGCCAATTAACCTCGTCCAATAAGAAATCACTGTTTTTTAGCGTTAATATTTTCTTTTCCGCATAGCGCTGTTGAACAAGCTGAATCGCACGTTGCATCGCTTGACGTTCCTGCACTTTACTAGCAATCTTCAACTTTTGATTTGTTCGGCTTATATATTTATAAAAATACGAATACATAAGACTATCGATTGTCGTAATTTTTACATCTGAATGCGTATCAAAAAGATTTTCAATACACTGGTCTTCCTCTTCAACAATCTTTTCGTAATGATGCTTAATATATTGGAGTAACGTTTTATTGTATGTTACTAGTAAAATCGAATCATCCTGTTCAGGTGTATAATGATTTTGCAAAAACGAAATACGACGAATAGCCACCGTCGTTTTTCCTGAACCCGCAACACCTTTCACCATCAAGTGCCCATTTGGCTCCAACTCCACAAGCCTTCTCTGCTCCATATTCAGCTTCATCCTGCCACCCCTTCTGGTAAATGCTGTTAGTTCAATTGTATTAATAGATAGTTTATTTAGCAACTATTGTTGAAAAAGATCGAAATGGCAGAGGTGTGAGGTAATGGAGAATGGGTTGAGTTAAAAAGATGGGGTAAATCATATTGTAGAATGATTTCAAAAATCCAATTTAAAAAACCTGTTGTTCTTCAATACATATAGACTGAATATTAATCGATTACTTACAAATTATTCAGACGGATGGCGACTATGAGCATTCGAATATGGCGATGGGTAAAATCAGCCGCGCTTTAAAGCAAATGGCAAAGGAGTTTAACTGTCCGGTTGTTTGCCTGTCACAGCTCAACCGCAATGTTGAGGCGCGCAGCAATAAGCGACCATTAATGAGTGACTTACGTGATTCCGGCTCCATCGAACAAGATGCGGACGTCATTATTTTGCTGTACCGCAACTCGTATTATGAAACAGAAAAGACCGATTCTCCTGATTTACTGGAATTCATCGTCGCGAAAAACCGCAACGGTCCGACTGATACAGCAAAAGCCATCTATAACAAAAAAACAGGACATATTTGGACAAGGAGCGAAGTGAATGCCTAAAATGAGTGTCTATAACCTTCTATTGGGGATGATCAAACATGAGGAAAACTTCGGTGCTTACTGGATTTATCTTGCTTTAAAGAAAGGCTATTTACAAAAACTAACACTTCCTATACCTAGTATCTATTACTTCTCGGAGTAATCTTATCTGTTGAAAAATAATCATTAAGTATCTAATGCCTACTTAAATCATATACCTATACAATACGCATTATTTAATTAATTGATTAATCGATTATAATCGATTATTATATATTCAAACAAGTAATCGATAGAGGTGAGCGTAATGAAGACCCCCTCTGTTAGGATAGATGTCGTACCGAGCTTACGTGGCATAGTAAAGTAAAAACACGGAGGTCGAGACAAATGACAATGAAAAGAGAACGTATCCGCTACACGGCTGAACAAAAAAAAGCCGTTGTTGCACGCATGATGCCACCACAAAACGAAGCGGTAGCGAAAATAAATGAGGAAACAGGCATTACAGAAGCCACCCTATATAAATGGCGCAAGGAAGCACGTGCAGCAGGTAGTGCAACACCTGGCAATGGTCAAACAAGCGACAAATGGAACAGCCATGATAAATTTTTAGTAGTAATGGAAACCTTCTCGATGAATGAAGCTGAGTTAGCGGAATATTGTCGTCGAAAAGGCTTATATCGTGAGCAGATCGAAGCGTGGAAAGAAGTTTGTCTTCAGGCAAATGGTCAGGCATTTGATCAGGCAAAGCAGTTGAATGGGCAATTAAAGGAAGAAAAGCAGCGGGCAAAGGCGTTGGAGAAGGACTTACAGAAGAAAGAAAAGGCATTGGCAGAAGCGGCAGCCTTATTACTCCTTCGAAAAAAGGCCCAAGCGATTTGGGGGGACGACGAGGAAGAATGACCTGCCCGTCAAATCGCAAACTCGCAGTAGAATTGATTCAAGAAGCGAACCGAAACGGGGCGCGATTGGCAAAAGCATGTGAAGAATTGCATATTAGTGTTCGCACGTATGAACGTTGGGTAAAGGACGGGGAAATCCAGTGGGACCAACGCCCTATCGCTAAGCGTCCCCTACCGAAAAATAAGCTGTCCGAAGAAGAACGAACAGAGATTTTAACCGTTGTGAAGCAGGATGAATATGCCGATTTACCACCAACACAAATTGTCCCAAAGTTAGCCGATCAAGGAACGTACATCGCTTCAGAATCAACATTTTACCGTGTATTACGCGAAGAAAAGATGCAAAATCACCGAGGCTTTAGTCAAAAACCGACGAAGCGGGTACCGGAAAGTCATCTTGCTGTGGCACCGAATCAAGTATGGACATGGGACATTACGTGGTTAGCAGGACCTGTGAAAGGTATGTTTTATCGTCTTTATTTAATCATTGATTTATTTAGTCGCAAGGTTGTCGGCTGGGAGGTTTGGGAAACCGAAGAAGCAAACTATGCGGAGCAACTGGTGCAAAAAGCGGTACTGAATGAAAAAATTCAAGGTGCACCACTCGTCCTTCATTCGGATAATGGCAGCCCGATGAAAGCCTCCACTTTTCAAGGGTTTCTGGAGAAAATGGGCATTCAAAGCTCGTATTCAAGACCACGTGTCAGCAACGATAATCCCTATTCAGAAGCGATGTTTCGGACGTTGAAATACCGCCCTGATTTCCCGCGAAAAGGGTTTAAGTCCGTAGTGGAAGCACGTGCTTGGGCATTAAAATTTGTCCGCTGGTACAACGAAGTACATTTACATAGCGCCTTGAAATTTGTGACGCCGGTGCAGTGCCATACTGGTAAACATATCGGAATTTTAGAGAAAAGAAAATTAGTGTATGAAGAAGCCAAACAAAAGCATCCAGAACGTTGGGCTGGGCAGACACGCAATTGGTCAGCGCAACAACAAGTCGCACTGAATCCGATAAAAGAAGTCGTTCAGGAATAAAAAATCCCCCTTTTCCCTGTTGAAGTTCAATGGAAAGCGATTTTCTTTCCATTGAACTTCAACAGGACAGCAAGCACAGCGCGCTAGCTTCGATTGAATTGGGGATTTGATTGGAACGAATAGGAGTTTAGTAGAAAAGTAAAATAGCTCGATGCGACAACTATATTGACAAACACCGCCATCCAGACTCTAACATATTCCATGTATTTTCATAAATTGTAGTGAATTGTCAGAATTGTTTGTGCACCCGGTGCGTGAAATAAAAACTCCCCTGCGACGTTTAGTCAACTAATTAAAGTAAAAAGCAGCCAAGAATGTGTATTAGTCTTAGCTGCTGAATCGAACGTTCCCAAGCTATGATTGAACTGCACCCCATTTGTTAGACACATCTAACAAGGAGGTGCCGTTTTTTTATGGCTAAAATGAGTGCAGAAGAAAAATTAGCAGCGGTTCAAAGATATGTAAATGGAAAAGAAAGTTCAAGGAAAGTAGCGGCTGATATAGGGGTATCCCATCGTTACCTATTAACTTGGGTGAAACAATATGAACATAACGGTGTAGAGGCCTTTGTAAAACGATATACAAATTACACGAAGCAGTTTAAACTAGACGTACTTAACTACATGACTGAACACGGTACGTCCTTATACGAAACCGCTGCTATTTTTAAAATAGCGGCTGCTTCAACGATACGAAATTGGAAAAAACAATTCGAAGCACAAGGAAAGGATGCCCTTCAGCCAAAGAAAAAGGGGCGTCTATCCATGAAAAAAGAAACGGCTAAACAATCTAAGAAAACACCAGTAGAAGGCTCTACTCAAGCACTCCAAGCTCGCATTAAACAGCTTGAAATGGAAAACGAGTATTTAAAAAAGTTGAATGCCTTAGTTCAAGCCAAAGAAAAATCACCACGAAAGACAAAGTAAAAGTCATTTGTGAATTAAGGCATAAATATTCGGTGAAAGCACTTGTGGCATTCGCAGAAATTAAACGCAGTACGTACTACGATATAGTGAAGAAGATGAATCGACCCGATCTGAACGCTGATTTAAAGGTCGAAATTCAAGCGATTTACGATGAACATGAAGGTCGTTATGGTTATCGTCGTATTCGTGATGAGTTAGCGAATCGTGGGCAAAAAGTGAATCATAAGAAGGTTCAACGCATCATGAAAGAGCTAGGTTTAAAGTGCTTAGTACGTATGAAAAAATATAAATCGTATAAAGGCACAGTCGGTAAAATTGCGCCAAATATTTTAAATCGTAATTTTACGGCAGAGGCTCCAAATGAAAAATGGGTAACCGATATTACAGAGTTTAAATTATTCGGAGAAAAGCTTTATTTATCACCTGTTTTAGATCTATTTAATGGTGAAATTATTACCTATACAATTGGTTCAAGGCCGACCTTTTCCCTTGTTTCAGACATGTTAGAAAAGGCGTTAGAATGCTTACCAGAAGACCACCAGCTATTAATGCATTCCGATCAAGGCTGGCATTATCAAATGAAACAATATCGACACAGTCTTGAAACAAGAGGCATTGTGCAAAGTATGTCTCGTAAAGGTAACTGTTACGATAACTCCGTGATGGAGAATTTCTTTGGCATCATGAAATCTGAATTTCTCTATTTAAAGGAATTTGAAAATATCGAGCAATTCAAAAGAGAACTAGAAAAATATATCAACTACTACAATACCAAACGGATTAAGGCAAAATTAAAAGGTATGAGCCCGATACAATATCGAACTCATGCCCAAATGGCTGCCTGAAATTACCGTGTCTAACTTTTAGGGGTCACTTCAGATTTGGGAACGTTATTTTGTATAGAGTTGTATAGCCTTTACTAACTTAATAAATGGATAACTCTAATTTTTGAATTATTTCTTTGTAATTCAAAATACAATCATTAACTGATAGAATTGCAAAATACGGAGTTGGTTTTAAATCAGCCAATAAACATTCATCATAAATAATACTAATATTCAATTCTTTTTGAGGTTTCACTTTTTTTTCTAATAGGAAGCTTGATAATTCCGCATAAATTTTCTGTCCCTTTTCATCAACGGACCGCTCAACTGAAAATCGCCCAGCAAAGCTTGCCCACCATACCTCAAAGGATTTGTATATTTCGTTAAATGCATGTAATGTATCATCTTGCTCAACAAATAACCTGTGATAAAATACGTATTTATCTTCAATGAAAATATGTGCATCATCTAATCGCTGTTCAGAAATCCGTTTCGATATTTCACCCCACAGCTCTCTATACTGCATTTCAAAATCTTCTCGAAAGCCATATTTTATTGGGATGTAAGGGAATTTCAAATCATCTCTAGTCTGACCCTGATTTAAGAATATATTTTGAATATAAACTAAAAAATTTAACGAATAAGAGGCTTCTGTCACCATTAATAATGTATTTTTCATTTAATCCCCCTAATTTATCTAACTTTAAGTATTACAATAAGATGAAGATTATACAGCGACAACCACTGTTAAATCAGTAGTTGTCGCTGTTTGAAATGTTACCAAGCTTTGATTTGGGAACGTTTTATGAATAGCTTTGTATAAAGTATTATGATTTAATATTTTATTGAGTTATTTATTATCCAAGTAATCTAATAGTCTACCCAAAGAATCGATCTTGGCATATGGATTTATTGCGGTATCATTCTTTGCCATATGTGGATTGAACCATATACCTTTTATGTTTGCATTTTGACAACCCATAATATCCTTTTCTAGGTCATCTCCAACGAATAAGGTTTCTTCTGGTTGTACATTAAGCTTATTTAATGCTAATTCAAATATACGTCTGTCGGGTTTGCTAAATCCTACTTCTTCGGAAATAAGTATTATATCAAAACAACTGTTTAAATTAGTATTAATTATTTTAGCATTCTGCCTCTGAGTTAAGCCGTTCGTGATAATTGCAACTTTTACGTGTGTTTTTATAGTATTTACAATCTTTATAGTATCTTGTTTTATAGAAAAACAATTTGGGAAATTATTATTCCAAAAATCTTGAATATCATTGCTGGGCAATCTATGTTTAGGTGGAAATTCATCAAAAAATGATTCTAATACTTTGGTTTTATCGCTATAACCATACGCTCTCTTATCATATTCTTTGAATTTTTGTAGCATTTCGTTTTTGGTTGAATGGTTAACACCTTCATAACATTTTTCTGAAATCATAAAAAACATTTGATCCACTGCGTTATCCCTATCAAGCAAGGTATCATCTAAATCAAATATTATTGCCTTATAACTTAGCAATTAACTTCCCTCCCTTATGTTTTCTTAGATTGAACAAGGATACCAAAGTGTCATTTGGGAACGTTATTAAATAAAGAAATGTATATTTTATTCGTCAAATTTCATTGGAATATCAACTAATGAATAATCACCCGTCCATTTTTGTGTTGTGATAATCAAATCCTCACCTTGTTTTTCAAAGAAGAGTCCACTTCCATCTTTTCGTTTGAATACCCATTCTTTTGGGCTCAACATATCTATGATTATTTCATCAACAATAGATTGATTTTGCTCGTTTACTATGTACCATTCTTTCCCGTTTTCACTAGTTAATTTAATGATTTTTTCGTCAGATTTATTTAGTTTTTCAATCACTTCTTTTTTGCTTATAGTTTCTATTGGTAACGGAGGGTAATAAAGTTTGTTGTAAAATACAAATGCTCCAGCCAATACTACGATTAGTCCGAATGTTATTAATAATCTCTTCATAAGTCACCACCTTTTAAACAGTTATATAAGCTATATTCGATTTAACATTCTAATGTCCTTTTAAAATCGTTCCCAAAGCGACGTTTGGTAACATTTTATTTGAGATTCTATTTATATGTTACAGCCATTCAGAACAGGTGGATTGAACAGTCCTCTTTAAAATAATTTTTCATAGCGTCTCAAGGGATTATTTTCTATAAAAACAGCGACAAACAATGATTTAACAGTGTTTGTCGCTGTTTGAAGTGCTACCAAAATTTCATTTGGGAACGTTATAGTTTTATTTTGTATACTTTATAAATTTTTGAACTTAATTTTTATTCTTTAACTTTCAATAACCTTAAACTGTTTAGCGTTACAAGTAGTGTTGCTCCCATATCAGCAAAAATTGCGATCCAGAGTGTTAACCAACCAGGCATAACTAACAGTAATGCTACTAATTTAATTGCTAAGGAGAAGGTAATATTTTGTTTGATAATGACTAAAGCTTTACGGCTTAATTTAATTGTATATGGTAATTTGCTTAGGTCATCAGACATTAATGCGATATCAGCAGTTTCTAATGCTGTATCAGTTCCAGCACCGCCCATTGCCACTCCAACTGAAGATGCTGCAAGTGCTGGTGCATCATTTACGCCATCTCCAACCATTGCTACACTTTGATGTTTTTCTCGTAGTTTTTTTATGAAATTCAATTTATCTTCTGGTAGTAAGTCTGCTTGAATATCAGAAACACCGACTTGTTTTCCAATTGCTGCTGCGGTTCTTTGATTATCCCCTGTCAGCATTACCGTTTCAATTCCCATGTGATTCAGTTTACTGATGACTTCTTTTGAGGATTCTCTCATTTCATCTGCAACGGCAATCAACGAAAGAATTTCTTTTTCCGTTCCCAAAACCATTACAGTTTTACCTTGAGTTTGCATACGAGTAATATTTTCTGTAATAGATGTTTCAATACCATTTCGAAGGGTTTCTTCAAACAAATTCGGACTTCCTACATAGTACATTTCATTATTTACTTTGGCTTTAACGCCTTTTCCTGTAATAGATTGGAAATCTTCAACCACGATACCTTTAAAGTTTAATCCGCTTTCTTCAGCTTTTCTCATAATCGCTGAAGCTAATGGATGTTGGGAACCATTTTCGATGGCTGCTGTTATTGTCAATAATTCATTTTCGTTCCCGTCAAATGTTACGATATCTGTTACAGCAGGAACACCTTTCGTAAGAGTTCCTGTTTTATCAAACGCAATCGCTTTTAAGTGTCCAGTTTCTTCTAGATGGATGCCACCTTTAATTAAGACACCATTTTTTGCTGCATTTCCAATTGCAGTAACAACAGCCACTGGAGTTGAAACAACTAAAGCACATGGACAACCAACCACTAATATTGCTAAACCTTGATAAATCCATTCACTCCAATCTCCACCAAACAGTGGTGGAAGAACGGCAATTAAAGCAGCCAAAATGACAATTGCAGGTGTATAGTATTTCGCAAATTTATCTACAAATGCTTGAGAAGGTGCTCGCTCTGCCTGTGCTTCTTCTACAAGATGAATAATTTTCGAAAGCGTCGTATCTTCAACTCGTTTTGTTACTTTTACTTCAAGCAAGCCTTCTTCGTTTAAGGTTCCCGCAAAGACCTCATCATTTATTGTTTTAGTTACTGGAACACTTTCTCCAGTAATTGCAGCCTGATTTAACGTGGAAGTTCCCTTAATAACTGTTCCATCCATCGCTAATTTTTGACCAGGTTTTACGATTATGATATCTCCAACCTGAATATCTTCAACATGAACCATCGTTTCTTCAGTTCCACGGCGAATTAACGCTTCTTTTGGAGCAATATCCATTAATGATTCAATAGATTGACGAGCCTTATCCATTGAATAACGCTCTAATGCTTCACTAATAGCGAACAGAATGACAACCATTGCCCCTTCGCCCCATTCACCAATCACAGCAGCTCCTAAAATAGCAATCGTCATGAGCGTATTCATATCGAACTTTAATCTGCTTAGATTTTTAAACCCTTTAATGAATAGCGAATATCCACCAATTAAAATAGATGCTGCATAACCGATTGTTGGAAGGATATGTTCTTCCCCATATTGCTCCCCTAAAAACCAACTAATCACAAGTAAAACGACTGAAATATAAACCTTAATATTTTCTTTTTGCTTCCAGAATGGTTCACGTTCCACTTTTTGTTCTTTTTCATCCCGAATCTTTAAATTCTCAAATGCTCCTGCTTTTTCTAGTTCCTCAATTGTTGCATCGCCTTTCACATACACTTTAGATGCACCAAAATTAACCTTTGCATCCTCAACACCTGGTAAACCTTTAACGTTACTTTCAAAAATAGCTGCACAATTTGTACAAGTAAACCCTTGAACACGATAGGTTTTCATTTCTTCTTCTGTTAATTTGCCTTGTTGCTCAGACATTGACCTTCACCTCTTTCTTATGTGCTAATGCAAGGGTGAACAATTGCTTGATATGGTCATCATCCAGTGAATAAAAGGCTAATTTGCCTTCTTTTCGATACTTTACAATCCCTTGCTTATGAAGAGTTCGAAGGTGATGAGAAGCTGTTGCAACAGAAGAACCAATAATATTGGCAACATCACAAACACATAACTCATCATCTTGGCATAAAGCAAAGGAAATTTTTGCTCTATTTTCATCTGCAAGTGCTTTAAACAATTGGGCAACACTAGAAAGATCTTCTTTTTCTAATTCACCTTGTATTCGATTGACTTTTTCCTCGTCATAACAATAAATTTCACAAGAATCTTTCTTACTCATTAATATCCCACCTTATTATTCAAATATTCATTTGAATATATTATAACCCTTTTTCGCTTTTATTCAAACATTTATTTGAATGATACAATAAATAAAAAAAATTGGGTTATCCCAATTCCAACTATATATTCTTATTCAATTGAACTGACCCGTTAGTTTGAGAACAGAATGTCACAATCTATAAATTTATCTTAACGTAAATTTTCCAAATTCCTTTCAAAAGAAAAAAACCATTAGAAAATTAAGCCAACGATTCGCACCAATTTTAGTACTAAATTAGCAAGACCACATAAAATTATGCGGTCTTGCTAAAACGGGCGATAAAAATTATGTTAATTTAAGGTTTAATTCATCATAAATGTTTATATAACAACAAAAAGAGAGACACAAAATTCATATATGAATTGTGTCTCCAATTCCACTGTTTTTTACTGTTTTCTCCCCAAATCCGAACCGTTGTAACCGCTAAAATAAACTTAACAGTTTTTGCTCATTTCAATTGAACACTTTTTCACCAATTTAATAGTTTCCTGTAAACTGGAATTATCAGTTTATAAGGAGGCTGTACTAATGGAGGAGAAGCTTGTGTTACATATCGAAATTCATCAATTACGCAATCGTCGATTTAAGGTTGCACAAATCGCAAAACGACTAAAAATATCACGTAACACCGTGTATAAATATTTAGATATGTCATTTGAAGATGCAGTAAATGAATTTAGTCAGACTGGACGCAAAAAGAAGCTGGATGAATACCAAGATTGGATTGTAGGTTGGTTACTTGAGTTTCCTAGCTTAACGGGGGCGCAAGTCTTAGATTGGCTACAAGAAAAATTCCCAACGATTGATGTAGGAGAAAGTACGGTTAGGCGTTATGTAAATGAAATTCGTGAAATTTATCAAATTGAAAAAGTAGATGAACCTCGCGAATACGAAGCCGTCATTGAGCTGCCTCCAGGGAAGCAATTACAAGTAGATTGGGGACAAACCATTCAAAAAACAACGGTTGGTAAAGAAGTGAAATTATATTTCGTTGCCTTTGTGTTAGCACACTCCCGGCATAAATTCACGGTGTGGTTAGATCGACCTTTTACAACAAGAGATACAATAGACTGTCATGAAAAAGCTTTTCAGTTTTATGGCGGTATAACGGATGAAATTGTTTACGATCAAGACAATTTAATTGCGGTAAGTGAAAACGCTGGGGATCTTATTTTAACTCAGGAGTTTCAACAATACGTAAAAGACCGGAAATTTAAAATCTATCTGTGCCGCAAAGCAGATCCCGAATCGAAAGGCAAAATAGAGAGTGTTGTAAAATACGTAAAATATAATTTCGCTAAAAATCGAATTTATACAACACTTGAGGACTGGAACGATAGGTCTTTAAAATGGTTAGAACGTACAGGGAATTATAAAGTGCACAATACAACAAAAAAGAGACCTTTCGAAGTGTTTCTCCTGGAAAAGCAACACTTAAGAAAAATCTCTACACCGCTTCCTAAATTAGAAAGCAACCATACAGAAATTATAACAAGGAATGTCAACAAGGACAACACAGTTCGGTACGCATCTAATCGATATTCCGTTCCACTGGGAACATATACGAACTATCCAGTCATACAAATAGTGCCCCAAGGGCAGAAATTAAAAATATTAGTACCGCATACTGGCGAAATTCTTACGGAACATACCATTAGTTTAGAAAAAGGCAAACTGATAAAAAATATAAATCATGGACGTGATCGCTCTAAGTCGCTCGATGAGTTACAACGTAATGTGCTCACTTTATTTCCATATAAAGGAGCCGAGCAATATATTCAAGATGTTTGTCATACATACGGTCGATATCGTAGAGATCAATTATTGTTATTCCAAAAAATTGCGAAAGAGAACCCAGAATGGATTTCTGCAGCAATTGATAAATGTATTCAAGAAAAGTTATATAGCGCAAATGAGTTTCGAGATGTGGTCGCCTATTTTAAGCGAACAAAAATTGAACCAGAGCAGCCAATAACTACTGTAAAAGAATCAAAAGAATCGCTAGCAATAGCAGTTCAAACGAGAGATTTAAAAGAATACATTCAACGTATGGGAGGCAAATAATATGAGTAAAAGTGTGGCAGATATCCAACAGGCATTTAAGCAATTACGTTTAGCAGAAACGGCTGAGGGGCTCCCAGAGCTTCTCCGCCAAGCGGAACAAGTATCGTGGACGTATTTAGAATTCATTGATGAGCTAACAACATTAGAGCTTAGAAGACGAGAAGAAAAGAGTATCGAAAAGCGTTTATCGTGGGCACGTTTCCCATACCATAAGCCGTTGCATATGTTTCAGTTAGAGGAGCAAACAGCGATTACAGAGCGCCAAATGAAACAGCTACAAGAGTTCCAATGGTTAGAGCAAAGTTACAATTTAATTCTTTTAGGACCACCTGGTGCAGGGAAAACGTTATTGGCCGTAGGCTTAGGCATTGAAGCCATTCAAAAAGGCTTTCAAGTCTATTTCATAACAATGGGAGAATTAATTCAGTTATTGAAAACAGAGGAATTTACACATCGCTCACAAATCCAATTAAAACGTTTGAGAGCGTCAGATTTAATTATTATCGATGATGTGATGTATATGGCTTTAGATCAACGGGAAGCCACTTTATTCTTTCAACTCGTACATCAGCTATACGAACAAAGTTCGCTAATATTGACATCAAATCGAAGTCCAGAAGAATGGACAGAGTTAGTGGATAACCAAGGGATGATGACTGCTATTTTAGACCGCCTGTTACACAGAGTCGAGGTCATTCATATGAACAATGAAAGTCATCGTTTAAAACATCAACAAAGAATCTTTAACGAATAAAAAGTGTTCATCCTTAATGAGCAAAAAATGTTCAATTTGGGTTGACGGTGACAACCGTTAGTCTTTTCTGCCTCCTTTTCTTTTTGCTTTTTTATTATATAATTTTTAAAGGGGGTGTAATATGTTGAGAATTATGAGTGAAGATGAAGAAGAAAAATATCTAAAAGAACTTGAAGAAAAATACATATCTAAATACAGTTATTCTTCTTTAGAAGTGATTGAACTTTCTATTACAACTATAGGTTACATGCTTTCAACTGTTGAAATTGACAGTAATAAAGACCATCACAGGGAAATCTCTACCATAAAAAATCGTTTTAAATCAAGTCTTAGGCAATTGAAAAGATTGCTGGAAGAAGAAACTATTTATAAGCCTGATGCTTTATTTAATAGTTATTTTAAAGTAGAAGAGTTGACAAGAATGGTTAATGAACTTGTTGTCATTAGAGATCAGTATGAGCATATTTTAGAAAATGAAAGTAGTAATGAAGTTTTTCTACTTACAGACAAACTAGAGGAAATGAATAACTCTGTTGAATTATTTATAAAAGAGTTTAGAGAAAAACTTAATTTATTGTAATAAAAAACAAGCAGGAGCTATTCCCGCTTGTTTTTCTTATTTGGTATAATCCCAACCCTACTTCTGTAAGTAACTTTTCTACTTGCCAAAACATAGGTTAGTTTGGGTTTTGCATATGGAGACGGTGGGGCTTCTGGAAGCACCACTAGCAATTGCTGTAATTCCAGTGTTTATACAGGTCTTCAGCTAGTTACAAAAAACATTAACTACGGATTTAACTACGTTTAAATTTATTTACCTAATAGTTGCATTTAATTTAACTCTATTTCATATATATAATTTAAAATATATTTAGCTTTTGTAATAAAACAATTCCCCCAAAAATAAAACATATATTCCCAAAAATTTATTTACATGTTATATTTATTTAAAATAATTGCGAAAAGGGGTGTACTTATGATTACTTTTGGGAATAAACTAATACTATCAAAAGTAAATAATACTCACCGTCGTTTTAGATTGTTTTCAACTTTTGAGAAAAGGGGCAATTCTGCAATGCTAAATGCGGTCTTAGATCGACGTGATGATAAGGAGGAGTTAGTTATGAATAAACCTTCTATTATTGAATTAATTGAAGCTTTAGGATACAACGATATACCACCAATTCATCTTTCACCTGGTGTTCAAAAAGATATCGATGAAAAAGGGGATGTCTTTAAAGCACTCTTTGAAGAGGAGTTGTTACAACGTTATGACGAGGCCTGATCCACAAAAAATCCAAAGAATGCTCAAACAAGATGCTGAAGATAGGTCCAAAGCCCAACAAGGTGAATTTTTTATGGCTAATGTCCAATCTTCAGCAGGTTTAATTATGCGACATCCTGTATTAATAGTAGGAAAACATAATGATAGCAATGATAATGAAGATGTCATTGCATGCTTATGTACATCACAACCTAAACGTAGTAATTATGATTTACCTGCTAAATTAAAAGAGGATTCTTTTGTTAGGACTAATAAAATATATTTATTAGGTCGCAATCAATTAATTCATAAAATTAGAAGACATTCAGTTACCCCCCAAGAAATTACTAATTACATAATGAGTGCAAATACAGCTATAAAAATATTATAAATTAAAAGAGCCTCGATAATTTCGAGGCTCTTTTAATTTTAATTCACCGATTCACTTCCCCATAAACCTCATGCATCATATCTTCCATAATCACGGACTTAAACTCATCATTCTCCAATATCTTCATAAAGAACTCTTGGTTACTCCCCATACGGTCAATAACAAAATCCATGAATGTTTTTTCGAAAGCGAACTTGAAATTTTCTTTTGTGTTGTTTGCTGCTTTTTGGCGTAGGTCATCATCATTCAGCATATCCTCTTTCACTTGCTCACGAGAAAGGAAATCAGTCTCTGTGAATTGTGTGCCAAAGCGCTCATTTAACTTTTCTAAAATGCTTGATAAGCGAACTTTTTCATCCTCAGCACCACCACCAGCACCATGTTTCTGTGGATCAAGCTCAACGCCACCTGTTTTTTCTAGCTCGATGCTGCCTTCAAATACCTTTTGATTACGGTAATATTCCAGTGCGACATCATCCGCTAAATAAACATCCTTATCCTCTTTGCCACGTGGCAGTTTGCGTAGTAAGTACGTTAAATAAATATACTGTTTGTGTAATCCTAAGTCGATGAACGTGACCACTTGCAGTACAAAGCCATACGTACGTGTGAATTTCGTTGCTGCCTGCTTAAAAGCAAGCTGTTCCTCTTCTGATAAACGTTTATAGCGTTCAACACCTTGATCAAGAAGCGCATTTAGCTCAGCTTGTGCTTTCGTTGATTTCTTTACACCGCCTGTCACTTCAAGCTCATTTACCCTCTGTACCTCATCCTCCGTAAACACTTGATACGGCTCAATATCGGCCTGCATATCATACAATATGTTAGGATCAGTAATTTCTGATAAACTTGTTGATTCGTAATACGGCTGGAAAGACTCTTTCATTTCATCTGGATCATTCACAAAATCAAGTACAAAGGTGTCATCTTTACCTGGACAAGTTCGGTTTAAACGTGATAATGTTTGCACCGCTTTAATTCCGCTAAGTGGCTTGTCTACATACATTGTGTGTAGCAATGGCTCATCAAAGCCCGTCTGATATTTCTCCGCTACAAGCAGCACCTTGTATTCATCTGAGTTGAACTTTTCAGGTAGCTCCTTATCTGAGAAACTATTCATATCTGGCTCCGTATAATTAATTTCGCCATCTTTTACCGTACCAGAGAAAGCGACGACTGTTTTCAAATCATCATAGCCCATCTCGTCAATGTATTTATCAAACGCAATTTTATAACGGACTGCATGTAAACGACTTGCTGTTACAACCATCGCCTTTGCACGCCCGCCGATTTTACGCTGTACGAAATTGCGATAATGCTCAATAATGATTTCTGTTTTTTGTGCAATGCTATGCGGGTGCAGTGACACATATTGCGCCAGCTTTTTCGTTGCTTGTTTTTGTGATACTTCTGGATCATCGTCTACTTTTTTAGCAATTTTCCAGAACGTCTTATAGGTTGTATAGTTTTCAAGAACATCTAAAATAAAGCCTTCCTCGATTGCCTGACGCATTGTGTACTGATGGAATGCTACTGGCTTACGATCAATGCCTGCTGTTCCGAACTTTTCTAACGTCTTTGGCTTTGGTGTGGCTGTAAATGCAAAGAAAGATACATTATCTTGCTTACCGCTTTTCATGATAGCTTCTACAATTTTCTCGTCCACATCATCTAAGTTGTCTTCTGCAATGCGGTCTTCCTCATACGCTACTTCTAGCGTTTTATCAGATAATACATTCGTTAATGCAGTGGAGGCTTTACCACCTTGTGAAGAATGTGCCTCATCAATAATAACGGCATACTTTTTACGTTCTAGGCCCGCTACCTTTTCTAAAATGAACGGAAACTTTTGTAGCGTTGTGATAATGATACGTGTTTCATTGTTAATCGCACGTGCTAATTGCTCAGAATCTTTATCAACGGGCATCACCATCCCGGCTTTATGCTCCAGCTGGTACACTGCATCCTGTAGTTGCTTGTCTAACACTCGGCGGTCGGTAATTACAATAACGCTGCTAAAAATCGATTCATTATCCTCGTTATGTAGCTTTGCTAAACGGTGAGCAAGCCATGAAATCGAATTCGTTTTGCCCGAACCTGCACTATGTTGAATTAAATAATTATGGCCAACTTGCTTTTGCTCTACATCTTCCTCTAGTTTACGCACAACATCTAACTGATGGAAACGTGGGAAAATAAGCATTTGACGCTCACCAATCGTGTCACCGTTTGAATCTTTAATGTCATCCTTCTTAATAAAGATGAAGCGGTATACAATATCAAGCAGGCTATCTGGCTTTAAAATGTCTTCCCATAAATAATGCGTGCGGTAATTTTCACCATAAGCTAAGGGATTACCTTTCCCGCCATTATTGCCTTTGTTAAATGGTAAGAAGTACGTTTTTCCTTTATCCAGCTTCGTTGTCATAAATACTTCATCTGGATCAACCGCAAAATAAACCGCCACACGCTCATTGAATTTAAACAGCTGCTCACGTGGGTCACGATCATACTTCAATTGCTTCATCGCATGTTCTACCGTTTGATTTGTTAACGGATTTTTCAGCTCCATCACAACAAGCGGCAGACCATTTAAAAACAGCACCATATCTAAGCTATTGTTATGCTTGTCACTGTAATACACCTGGCGAGCAACATGAAATCGATTTAGCTTGTACTGCTCATTTAACGTCTTATTCATATCTGTCGGCGGCTTATTATACGCAAGCTGTAACGTCACACCACGGTCTTTAATACCTTTACGCAAGCATTCCACTAAGCCCTGCTTATGCAGCTGGTCTTTAATGCGCTTTAGCACTTCTTCTTTGTAAGAAGGGCCATATGACTTCTCTAGCGTACGCATACGTTTTTCCTGCGTATCCTCTAAGAAAGCAAACAGTTCCTCTACGTCAATGGAATGCTGCTTAAAAGCGATACTTGCATCCCCTTCAAGCACACGCTTTTTATAGCCAGTCGCAATTAGCGCTGCTTCAATATTCGTTTCAAACCCTTTTTCTGAAGTATCCACTGCCATCACAACTCACCTCACTTAATCAAGTTCCATATCACTTACATCAATTTTTCCTGTTACCGCTTCGTAGATTAGGACTTGGCGGTATTCTTTTAACTTTTTGATTTGATTTTTAACTAGAATTATACTTTCTTCAATTGCTTTAGTTTTTTGTTCTAAATATACAGCAATTTTCTCTTGTTCTTCTAAAGAAGGTAACAGCACTGTAAAATTCCTTAAAAGTCCTTGTGATAACGATGCCCTTGTGACAAGATTCATTTCTTTTACAAAGTAACGTTTACCTAATGCACTTCTAAAATAAAATCTTGCAAATCGAGGATTTAAACGGTTCGTCGTCGGTCTGAATCTGATTAAAAAACCTGCAAACGTTGCTTCAGGTATCGTTTCTAAACATGTTGAAGCGAAACCAATCTCATCAATAGTTTCTGAAGTACGTGTAAAAAATACATCGCCATAATTTACCGAGTAAAGTTTCTTATCTTCTGCTGTTGCATTAACTAAACCACTGGCATTTTTAGGTAATACTTCATTTTTATAAACATCGCCATAACTAATAAAAGGTGTACCAAAACCAAATTCTTCAGAAGATTTGCTAATGCCATTTTGCAAACGTCCTATATAGCCCAATTTACTCAGTTCCCAATGCTCTGGAACGTCACCAATCCATTCAACACCTGAACCTTTCATTTTCACATTCGAATTCAAACCTTTTGTTACGGCTTCTGTGATGATTGATTGGCGTTGTTGTTCTAATAAATTGATTAAAATCATCTGATTTTTTATTAAATTATCAATATTATTTACTTTGTTGTCTAAATACGAAACAATTGTATCCTGCACTATGCTACTTGGACTTAATATTTTATATTTTTTTAAATCCTCCATTCTTAATGATGGCTGCATATGAGAAGGTATTAAGGCCTTTTCGTAATTGAATAAACACATTAGTTGATAGTAATAAAATCTAATATTAAATTTATTATTTTTAGATATCATTATTAGACAATTTTGTGATAAAGAAAATTTCCCTTTTAAATGAGCAACTGTCATAACTTTTGCTCCAACAGTTGTAGTAAAAAGGCACTCACTTAAATCATAATCAAATGAATCAATTAAACCCATTACACCATTATTTTCCGTTTGCCCACTATATACTGGATACTCCCCAGGATTATCATAAAGATATTCTTTCGTATATAATGCTGCATTCTTCCCTTTTTCAAAAGAAAATAACTTTTTTAGAGGTTCTACTTTCCAAAGACTTTCATTAGTCGTCCATGATAATATACTCATCCCATCACCTTCTTCAACTGCTCCGCAATCTCCACTTCTAACGCACGGATTTCGTCCATAATTTCTGCTGAACTACGTAGTGTAGTATATTTATAGAACTGGCGAGTGAACGGAATTTCATAGCCAATCTTCGTTTTCGTTTCATCGATCCATGCATCAGGTACATGCGGCAATACTTCACGTGCAAAGTAATCGTGGATGCCTTCTGATAACGGTACATTTTCTGTATCACGTAAGTCGGTATCTGGTTCAATGTCTGTTTTATTTTTCATGCATACATCAGCTGTCTCATCTTTTTCAGAAAGGCCTACTAGAATCGCTTTTAATACTGGTGCACCAATTGTAATATCAGCTTCTTTAAAAGCAGTCTTTACTAGTTTCGTGAACTCATCACGATTTTTATAGAAAGTATCACTCGCTAATGTGCGTAACACATAAAGAATTTGCGTTTGCAGCTTCTTGCCTTCTTCGATTTCAAAGTGACCTGCATCGCCCTTTTTCTTAGTAGTGGCTAAGTTCGCAAAGCCTTTTTCCTCTACAACACGTGCAAGACGTTCTTCATTTACTTGGAAGTTTAAACGTAATGGACGTTCCACTGTAATTTTTGCATAGCCAAAATCTTCATTATCAAAAATCTTCACATGCTCATGTGGCTGTGCATCACCGTATAAACGAACGATTTCATTGATTTGCTCTTCTGTAATTTCGTTACGCTTGCTACCCATCGACTTTTTCATTTTTTTCGAGAAGTCCACCGCATTCACTAAACGTACCTTGCCTTTATGAAGAGGCGCTTTATTATTCGTTAAAATCCAAATGTATGTTGCAATACCTGTGTTGTAAAATAAGTCATTCGGTAGCGCTACGATGCCTTCTACTAAATCATTCTCTAATACATATTTACGAATTTCACTTTCACCTGAGCCTGCATCACCTGTAAATAAAGGTGAGCCGTTCATAATGATGGCTAAACGGGAGCCTTGTGGGTTTTCTGCTGTTACTGGCTTCATTTTTGATAGTAGATGCAGTAAGAATAATAGCTGTCCGTCACTTGTACGAGGTGTACCAGGACCAAAACGGCCATCAAAGCCTTTTTCTTCGTGCTCGGCTTTAATTGCTTTTTCATGCTGCTTCCAATCAACCCCATATGGCGGATTAGAAATTAAATAATCGAACTTATCATTCGGGAATTGATCCCCTTTTATTTGACCAGAAACATTTGCCGGTAATAACGTATTACCTAGACGGATGTTACGTGCATCTTCACCTTTAATTAATAAATCAGCCTTACATATTGCATACGATTCTCCGTTGATTTCTTGTCCGAAAAATTCTAAATGTGCAGTAGGATTTTGGCTTACTAAATACTCCTGTGCGACAGAACCCATGCCACCTGTACCAGCTGCTGCGTCATATAATGTTTGTGTTAAGCCTGGCTTTGTTAAAATACTCGCATCATCATGCAAGAACAGTAAGTGCGTCATTAAACGGATTACCTCACGTGGCGTGTAGTGATCCCCTGCCTCTGCATTCTCGTTAAAGCGACGGATTAATTCCTCAAACACATAACCCATCTCAATGTTCGATACAGTTTCTGGATGCAAGTCGATTTCACTGAAGCGTTTAATCGTTAAGTACAGTAAGTTATTTTGCTCCAGCTTATCAATTTGGCGCTCAAAGTCGAAATGCTCCATAATATCACGAGCCACTTTTGAGAAGCCATTTATATAGTCACGCAAGTTATCTGCAATATTCTCTGAATCAGTTAATAGGTTGTTAAAGTTGTATTTACTGATGTTATGGAAGTTTTGCTTTGAAGCACGATTTAAAATCGGCTCACGTGCCTCCTCAGTCATTGAAGCGAACTGCTCTGCCTTCGCTAGTACCTCTTCTTTTGTGCTTTCTAATACGCAGTCAAAGCGACGTAATACTGCTAATGGTAAAACAATTTTACCGTAGTCCTCTGGCTTATATGGTCCTCGTAAAATTTCTGCGATTGACCAGATAAAGCTTACTTTATCTTGGAAGTTAATCATTTATATACCTCATTCAAAAATTTATTCGAATTCTACGTGCGGTGGAGGATAATGGAGTTTTCGTGAGATACGTTCCATATAGCAAGCTCAAATCACTTCACATCAACTTCGTAAAATTTCGGTTCACTATTTACAATTATAACTGTTCAAACAACAAAACGTAACATAAGTAAATAACATATTTAACCAAGAGTACAGGCCTTGCTCTTGACTTGATATTAGTAATTAATTATGGACAAGTTTATAAAGTGAACAAGATTGAAACTACACATAAAAGGCAGGTTTTAAAGATAGAACAAGTACAAACAATTAATCAAACAAATGTAATTGACATGAATATGATCAAGATTCGATTAAGTGGTATGTTAGCTGAAGTAATTGTACGCAGTGCTAGTGCTATAAATCATAATAGAAGCGGTGGACGTAAAACTTCCTCTCTTAAGTTGTATACAGACTTAACAGATGAAGAAGTACAGCACGCAGAAGAAGTACGTTCACGTTCGATTAGTAATACGCTGAGAAAATTTAAACGCTTGTTATACGCAAACTTTTCACATGGTTTTACATTTTTAACGCTTACGTTTGATCGAGAGAAGTGCGACTTTGATACATCCGATGCAGCTATTTGCCGTACGAAGTTTACAACCTTTTGGAAGAACTTGAAGCGTGGCACAAAACCCGGTGAATGCATTGCTGAGGATATTAGCATGGTGTATTTAGGTGTAATCGAATTTCATCAAGATGGTTCTGTACACTTTCATATACTGTGTCATGTCTCTAGTGAATATTGCGAGCTTTTAAAGAAGAAATGGCATCATGGGTACTTAGATTTTCAACGCTCAAACGGTGATCCATTATCCGTTCAAAAAATCGAAAGTTATATGCGTAAAGGTATCCATGACCCTCGATTAAATCAGGAAAATCATCGTTATTTAGCGAGCCGTAAGTTAAAACAACCCGTCATTTTCAAATTTACGAATAATGGCCTACCTACTTGGATAAATGACAATAACAGCGAGCTTAAATTTAAAGACAACAGTGAACATGGTTTCACGTACTATCAGTTCATTACACGACTGACAGAAGATGAGTTTCATTCTTACATAGAAAGCTCAGATGCTAACCAGCTCCATTATTTAATCGAGCAGATGGAGATGATTCAGCAGCAACTAGCTGATGTAGCCTAAAAACTTCAATACATTTATCTAAAAAGAAGAGCTTTATCCGATCTTTTAATAAATCTATTACACGAACTTCACAATATCTAATCTAACGACAAAGGAGTCATTTAACATGAACATAGAACGAACAAAATTAGTACACTGCGGAGCTATTACATATGTCTACAACTATGAAAGCTCTGAAAATATTAAATCCTTTTCATTCGAGGATGAATTCTTACAGTTGCAAAGATCCCTTGCAATAAATTTCATTGATGATTATGCAGTAATAGGCTTCACCTTATCAATTAACACCAATGACGTATCTTCCCTGCAAACACGACTAGACAATTTCTTATCGAATATCGCAAAAAGAGGCTTGAAATATATCGCTGTATTAGACATTGCTAAGAAACATCCTTGCGTACATTTAATCACTAATAAGACGGCTAAGCTGACTGATGAACAATTAACCTCTATTTGGGGGAATAAAGTAATCAGAGGTTATATCTCTTACGACGAATTATTAATACGCTATGCAACAGCTGCACGAAAAAGCCAAATGCTTACACCTCAATATCTTTTCACATCGGATAAGCTGAAAAAGCCTCGTACCTTCCATAACGATGCAGCTGACGTTTTCTTTTATGAGCGTGAAATCATGGATGTAGGTACATGTGATGTATATGAAATTTCCGATTCACAACATGGAATAATTACCGTGAGTGAATATATGGGCATCCCCTATTAGCCCGCCTTTTATAAATTCGATTTAAATTAAGGAATTGTAAGTAAAACTATACCTACTCACACAGTATGACTTACAACCGCTTTTATTGAGAGAAGAACGCCTTCCATCATACATGAGCAAGTTCGCTTTTCTACATCTACCCACGTAAAATAAGGGTATACACATAAGCGAAAGCCGAAGGAATATGAAAGCAGGTGATGATGATGAATTTAAACAATTATCCTGATGTATTAAGCGTCAAGGACATCCAGGAGATTTTAAGTATCGGCACGTCAAAAGCATATGCACTCGCAAAGTCAGATGCATTTCGTACCGTTCGTGTCGGCCCCCTCATTAAAATTCCCAAGCAGTCATTTTTAAATTGGCTGAATGGTTCAAATAACTAGCTTAGCTGCTCTCAGAAAGCATTTCCTTTCACTACAGGAGCTTTGCATAATTACAAAGAAAGAACACAGCTATAGCTCCTCAAAAGCCGTAGAATGTGTTCTTTTTATTACTTATTACTAAATTATTTCGGCTAGTGTAGACCTCACCATAATGACCCAGGGGGCGACTAACGCCATAAATGCCAGTCTAGAAAGGAAGGTATACCCCCACGGAATTTTTTTAATATTTATTTCCCCTTACCCAAAAAAACATAACAAATTTCAGCCGATGTTGTACAAGAGAGTACTAATAAGCTATACCCTACTTTTACAATAAATTGCTCACATTCTTTTAAAATATGGTTTCCAAATGGATAATCACCGGTTTGCATATAAACTATTTTCTTCCTTTAAAAAATTTTTTTAGTTTCTAAAAATAAAACTCAAGAGATTTTTTATTCATACGTATGCATAAAAATAAGGAAATGATACTCATTATCTCTTTTAAAAGCGAGGAAGTTTATATCATATAAACTCAAGAGAAGTTATGCGGTACATAATGAAATGCATTACATCAACTTCAAGATTGCACATTCTGTTCAACTATAATACAATCCTAAAAACGTATACTTTTTGTATAAAAGGAGACTAACATGAACAATTCAACCCCAACAATCACCGAGAAATCTACAAAACTATCTACATCAAACAACATAGATGTAAAAGATATTTTCAATCAGGGTAACCTTCCGTCAAAAAATATCAGCAATTTGGCAAGGTACTTTAAATTAGGCTATAAAGAATGCGGTACTCTATGGGACAGTGACATCAAACTAAACACACATTCTATACTGACTATTCTTTCATTCGATTCATGCAAACATTTATTAGGAGAAAAAGATACACAAGAAAATTGGATTGCTTTTAAAACTGGTGCGATTGCGCATCTAGAAAATATTGGAAACAATATAAGCAAAGTTGAGACACGTTATACGTTTATCGAGAAATCTGACGACTATATAGCCCTTGTCGAAGTGGAGAAAACCACATTCAATAAGTTTATCCAAAAAGAATATTCAGATTTATTGGATCCCAAATTATACTTACAGCAAGATTTAGAATTGTTTTTCAAACAAATCTGTACTAACATTTCTCTCTCGTCATTTATTCCTAAAAAAGCCTTTACTAAATACCTTCAGATTTTACATTAACAAAAGGGCTGTTCCGTAAGTTTTTTGCTTACGAAGCAGCCCCTAATAAAATATACTTAATTACTATAAGTTTCTAAAAAACGATTAATTTCTTCACGGGAAACACGGCTAATACCTTCTATTGAAAATACTTTAAGTCCCATTTCACGATATTTTGCTAATGTATTTGGTGATACCCCTATATATTCTGCCGCTTCCTTCAAACTAAACCATTCTTTTGTCACAAGCTTATGTTCATTCATAACATTCACTATAGCTTGCTCCATCATTATTTTTAACATTGATAATTCATTTAACTGATCCATTCTCTAACCTCGCTAACTAATTTTATGGATCTCCTTTCAATTTAAATCTTTTCGGGGCTATTAACTCAACATTCTTAAATAATTATCACCCTATTCACTACGACTTGCGGTATCGCTTAATGTAATTAAATTAACACCAATTATAACTAATTGCAATTAAAATAAAATAAATTGCAATTAGTTATATTACTGTGTTATGATTTTTTCGAGGTGATTCATATTAATAACACAAGTGATCTAGGCATAGCGTTAAAACAGTTGCGAAAAGAAAAGGGCTTAACCATAAAGGATCTAGCAGACAAAATAGGGGTTTCTCAGCCGTTCCTATCGCAAATCGAAACTGCTAAACGTAAGGCTTCTCCAGAGCTATTAGGAAAAATAGCGGAAGCTGTGGATGTATCATACTTCGATTTGTTAAAAATCGCAGGCCACAATGACCTAATAAATCTTTATAACGCAAGACAGATTGATTTAAAAAGACAATCATCAAATGAGCTCATTAATTTAGCGACCGATATAAAGGTTCTATTAGAGCAAACAAACCTCTTAATAAAAGCTGAAAAAGTAAAACCTACTTTTAATGGACATACATTAACAGATGACGAAGCTGCAAGAGCTTTAGCAATGTTTTATATACTATTTCCATACCTTAAAGAACCGAAAAGATAATTCGCTATAAATAGTTCATTTCGATTGTCTACATTAGGCATGGAGGCATGAGATTATGGCAAAGAAGAAAACAGGGTCAATTGAGAGCTATATATTAAAAAATGGTGAAAAGCGTTATCGCTTTCAAATATATATTGGAATGGATCCATTAACAGGAAAAGAGATACGTACTACTCGTAGCAAGTTCAAAACAAAAAAAGAAGCAGAACTTGCATTAGCACGTTTGAAGCTCGAAATCGCAAATGGACAATATAAAAAAATTCAAGCAGAAACATATCAAGATGTGTATGATTTATGGGTTAAAGTATATGAGAATACAGTAGAGGAAAGTACTTTCGTTAAAACGTTGGGTATCTTTCGCAATCATATATTGCCTGCAATGGGTGCATACAAGATTGATAAAATTAATGTAGCTATTTGCCAACGTCATGTTGATGAGTGGATGGAGAAACTTGTGAATGGCGACAAAACGAAAAGTTATGCATCATTAGTTATGCGATTTGCAATTAAGCGAGACTATATCCAATCAAATCCTTTTGATTTAGTTGATCTTCCACGCCAACGTAAAAAAAGCAGCACTAAACAGGAAACTGAAAATTTCTATACCAAAGCACAATTACGCTTATTTTTACAATGCGCTGAGAAACAACCGAATTATAAAGTTTATGCATTCTTCCGCTTATTAGCTTATTCAGGTATGCGTAAAGGTGAAGCTCTTGCTCTTAATTGGGAAGATATTAACTTCAAGGATAATGAAATCAGTATTAATAAAGCTATTGGACAAGGTGTATCCCAAAGGTTATATATAAAGCCTACAAAAACTGCTACCAAGCGTGCTATTAAAATGGACGAAGCAACAATGATCATTTTAAAAGAATGGAAGAAAAAGCAGCAGCAAGCCTATTTAATGCTTGGTTATAATACATTGCAGAAAAATCAATTAGTCTTCAGCAATACTAAAAACAGCTTTATTCAGCCAACCAAAACAAACGATTGGCTTAAATCAATTATTATCAAAAACAATCTTCCTGCTATTTCAACTCATGGATTTAGACATACACACTGTTCTTTATTATTTGAAGCTGGTGCAACAATTAAGTCTGTACAAGATCGTTTAGGACATACTGATGTGAAAACTACGATGGATGTTTATACGCATGTTACCTCCACTGCAAAAGAAGATGCCATTATAAAGTTTACAAACCATTTAAAATAAAATAAAAGGGTCGTCCCAGAATAACTTTTAGGATGACCCACTTCATTATTATTTTTGAGTTACTTTTTTTTCCTCTCAAAATAACCCAGTATATACATATAGGAGAAAATAGATATTACTAAAATTAGCATACTGAAAATAAAAATCATCCACCCCATATTCAAGTGGATTCTTATAAATTGAAAGTCTGCTAATAACTCAAAGGCTCCTAAGAGAATAATTATTATACTAAAGATTCCGCTAATAAATAACGTTGGATGCTTCTTCTCAATTGAACAAGTACATTCTCTTTTTTTACAATGACAATTTCTAAGCTTCTCTCCAGTTAATTTAGCTATACTATTCAATAGTAAAAAAAGTATCGATAAGATAGCCATTAAACAAAGACTTCCCAAAATCATTATCTTCCCCAAAGGAGCATTCACATCATTAAGTATATTTGATAATATTGTTAAGCCTCCAAAAGAAGCTAATAAAATGGCCGCAAAAATACCTAATATTGATATAAAGTCTTTTTGCATTTTCCGTGATTTTTTCTTTACTTTGTTATTAAGATTTTTCAACTCTGTAATTTTTAACCCCAAACTTGAAATTTGTTCTTCAACTTCTCTAGACTGGAACTCTAACTCACTTGTCTTTTTTGAAATATATTCACCTAAAGCTTTTTGTTTTGCATCTAATTCATTAGCGACTTTAAAGAATAATTTTTTCTGATGTTCAACCAATTTTACGTGGTCTTTTATTTTTTCAATAAACTCGTTCCACAAGTCTAGTTCAGTTACCTTTTCTTTTCCTAGTTCATGCATATTTTCTAAATTAAAATTAAATACAGTTAAATCTTCATCTTCATAGTTATCGGATAAGTTAATATCTAATAAATTTTCAGTTATCTCAGAATAAACTCTTTCTTTATGGTTACATGTATGTATCCAATTATCTAGTATGGACTTAAATAAATCTGTATCTATACTTAATTTCTCTTTCTTTAACATTTCTATTGAGCTTTTAAAATCTATATTAAAAGAAGCCGAGCTTTTACCATGCTCAGCTTCATAAGAAACCTTATTCACCATTAACCGTGCTCCCTATAATTCGATTAAAATCCTCATTAGTATAAAAGAGATTTTCTTCTCTTTTTTCTATCTTAGACTTCGCCTCTTTCCAGACATCTTCCTCGTGAGTAATATCTACAAGTCGGAATGAATTAAGAACGCCATATTTATCAATTATTTCATTTAATAGTGCTTCGTCAGCATAAGTCAGTTCTTCAGATTTAATTTTGGAAGTTTTAAAGATTCCATCTTCAAATGTAAACTGAACTGTAGGCGATTCAATAGAACTAGACCCTTTAAATTTATATTCGTTATAGACATCTCGAACTACAGGGCCAAGTTTCCATTTTTCTATTTGCTGTTTAAACGGGAAGTTTTCATTTAATTTAAAATACTCTACAGCAAAGAAATATAGGAGTTTTTGCAATTTAATATGATCTAATGGCAGATTTTTTTCGTGCATATTGTTAATGATATTCGATGCAACATTTACTGCATTATACGCCATACAAAACATCTCCCTCAGTATTTATTTATTTAATTATAACACTTATAATTAATTATGTCATTAAACAGAACTAATGTTCTAGTTTTTTTAACTACGACTGATTGATATTAGATGAAATTCAATGACATAAGAAAAAGGCCAAAACCCTTTAATACCAAGGGTTTTGACCTTCATTGATTTCCATTGAAATCTTAAGTATGGAGACGGTGGGAGTCGAACCCACGTCCAGAAGCTCCAATACGCCGGCTTCTACGCGTGTAGTTTGTCTACTTGCAATTCGCGAGTTCTTATGCCGACAAACAGGCGTCCGAATCGCTAACCTGGAAATCTCTTACCGTTGACTCAGGTGGTGCCAACGATCGTATCCCACTTAAGTTGAACCCAGCGTAGTCTACATGGGCGATAGACAGGCTGAGTGCTACGCGCTATTAAGCTGCGAAAGCGAAGTTTTGTTGTTTGCCAGTTATTATATAACTTCCGTTGTTGACGAAGACGAGACCTCCGACGCGCGACCAGAGCTTGAACCACCCCTGTCGAATCCGTAACGTCCCCGAGTAGTAGTAAACCCGAGTTAAGTTTCGGCATGAGCGAGATGCTCATTAAAACGTGTACCGTATGAGTAGATACACACTGGCTAGTACAGTCAATTATATGACAGAACGGCTGAGCTTGCAAGTAATTCTGCTTCTCTCGTACACTGCCAATATTTCCTTAGCCCTGTTTATATAATTGGTTGCGGTAGTCTACAGGTGTGACACCGTGGAACCTTTTGAACAGCTGCGTAAATTCGAAGTAACCGTTCAACCCGATTATTTTTGAAATTTCCTTGAAGTCCATTTGCGTATATTCCAGTAATCCTTCTGCTTTGTGTAAGCGGACTTTCGTAATATATTCATTGACCGGCATCCCGAACTGCTGCTCGAAAATACCATTATAGTCCGGATTTTCATCGGCAATAATCTCTTCAACCAATGCCAAACAATCGGCATATACACTATACTTTTCAACTAAAATGACAATCTTATCGACCAACTCTGCGTTGCGTAATCCATTCACCTGTGGAAATCCCCCTACATATGCTAATGCCATTGACCAAAACACCTCAAATTTCGTTATCTTTACAAAACCTTTACTCCATTTTACTTTTGTACCCCCATTTTTTAGATTAAAAACCACTATTTTTGCACAAAAAAGAGATGTGTTAAAAAATAAACAAATTCGTTTAACACATCTCTTTTCGTCAATTTAATTATGCCGCTGAAAACAATGGATTTTCCGCTTACTGCTGGCGTTCCTTGAAAGCACGTTCCATGTCGCGCTTCGCTTCTTTTTTCTTCATATCATGACGTTTATCGTAATCTTTCTTACCTTTTGCAAGACCGATCAACAGCTTCGCATAGCCGTCTTTAATATACATTTTCAGTGGAACAATCGTATAGCCGTCACGCTTTACGGCACCGACCAGTTCACTGATTTGCTTTTTATGTAACAGCAGCTTGCGTTCGCGTAAAGGGTCATGATTGTAGCGGTTCCCTTGGTCGAATGGCGAAATATGCATATTTTTTACCCATGCTTCCCCACCCGCAATACTAATATACGCTTCCTTGAGCTGGACACGGGCACCTCGTACGGATTTAATCTCCGTCCCTGTCAGTACCATCCCCGCTTCAATCGTTTCTTCTATGAAGTAATCATGGCTCGCTTTTTTGTTTTGAGCTAAAACTTTCCCTGCGCCTTTTGCCATTCGTTAAACACCTCTATTTTAAAGGAGAGGAGCTATGATGCCGAATATGCATCATAGCTTCACACCTTACTATTTCTTTTTGCTTTTTTTCTTTTTCCCTTTTGCGATGCCTTCGTAAAACTTCGGCTTATCGCCTGATTTGCCTTCTTTGCGTCGCCCGCGTGGATCACGGTCAGATGAGCCTGTACGTTTCGCTTTTTCCGGGCGTGCCTTGCTTCCGCCGCGCGATTTGCGGTCACGCTTTTCACCTGTACGCTCATCATCTTTTTTGCGGCCTTCTCTGCGACCTGCATGGATCACTTTCGATGTTTGGCGACGGGACGGACGTGGGCTGTTCACCATATCGACGATTTCAAAGTCGACCGAAGATTCCTCGATCACGACGTTCGCCACACGGATTTTCACTTCATCCCCGATGCGGAACTGACGGCCGGTACGCTCCCCGATCATCATCATATGACGGTCTTCAAAACGGTAGTAATCGTCGGTCATATTCGAAATATGCACAAGACCTTCGACCGTATTTTCAAGCTCTACGAAAATACCGAAGTTCGTAATCGATGACACAATCCCTTCGAATTCTTCCCCGATTTTATCGGACATGAACTGCGCTTTTTTCAGTGCATCCGTATCACGCTCCGCTTCAACGGCGCGACGTTCACGACCAGATGTATGATCCGCAATTTCATCCATGACCGCGCTCCATTGCACAACCGTTTCCTTCGATGTATCACCGTTAATGAGATACGTACGGATTAAACGATGGACGATTAAGTCCGGGTAACGACGGATCGGTGATGTGAAGTGCGTATAAAACTCTGTCGACAAACCGAAGTGGCCTAATGACTCGGCATAATACTTCGCCTGCTGCATCGAACGCAACAGCATCGTTGAAATGACCGGCTCTTCCGGCAAGCCTTCAATCGAACGAATGACTTCCTGTAATGCTTTCGGGTGTACCGAGTTTCCAGTACCTTTAATCATAATCCCGAAATTTGTCACAAACTCAAAGAATCGTTGCAGTTTTTCCGGCTTCGGATCTTCGTGAATACGGTAGATGAACGGCAGCTCCATCCAGTGGAAATGCTCGGCAATCGTTTCGTTCGCTGCAAGCATGAACTCCTCAATCAGACGCTCAGCAACAGTACGTTCACGTAACACGATGTCAGTCGGCCAACCGTCTTCATTCACCAGTACTTTTGATTCTTTGAAATCAAAGTCAATTGCACCGCGCGCCATACGTTTGTTGCGCAGAATTTGCGCTAAATCAGCCATATCTCGGAACATCGGTACTAAGCTTTCATAGCGCTCCATTAATTCCGGGTTTTCGTCCGGATTTTCTAAAATATTATAAACGTCCGAATACGTCATACGCTCCGTTGTTTTAATAACACTTTGGAAAATTTCATGCTTCACCACTTGCCCTGCCTGGTCGATTGTCATTTCGCATGATAATGTCAGACGGTCGACTTGCGGGTTCAAGGAACAGATGCCGTTCGATAAACGGTGCGGAATCATCGGAATTACGCGGTCTGTTAAATATACAGATGTCGCGCGTTCATATGCTTCCTGATCGAGTACAGAGCCTTGTGTCACGTAATAGCTGACATCGGCAATGTGTACACCGAGCTTGTATGTGCCATTGTCATTTTTCACGACAGTAACGGCATCATCCAAGTCTTTCGCGTCAGCACCATCGATTGTCACGATCACTTCATTGCGCAGATCGCGGCGTCCGACCAAATCCTGTTCAGAAATTTCTTCCGGTACATCGATTGCCGCCTGGACAACCTCCTGCGGGAATTCTGGCGGAATATCATATTTATACAGAATCGATAAAATGTCCACACCCGGATCATTTTTATGACCTAAAATTTTCGTGATCATCCCTGTCGCAGATTTCGTCGCATCCGGCCAGTGCGTTACTTCGACAACGACTTTATGTCCGTCGACCGCACCCATTGCGTCCTCTTTTGCGATAAAGATATCCATATTCAATTTCTTATCATCTGTAACGACAAAACCAAAACCTCGGTTTGCCTGGTATGTACCGACAAATGATGTTTTGCTGCGCTCGACGATTTTCACGATTGTTCCTTCACGGCGGTCACCTGATTGTTCCTTTAATACACGTACGAGCACGGTATCTTCATTCAGTGCACCGTTAACTTCGTGTGCGGGGATGAAAATATCGTCCATGCCTTGTTCTTCCGGTGCGACGAAACCGAATCCTTTGGCATTCCCGATAAAGCGGCCGCGCAGTAAATTCATGCGTTCCGGTAAACCGTAGCGATTGGAACGGGAGCGAACGATATGTCCTTGCGCTTCCATTTTCACGAGCGTTTTCACTAACTCACGGAACTCATCCGCTTCTTCTAATTCAAGAACATCTTCAATTTCCGATACGGTCATCGGTTTATAGCCATCGTCCTTCATCATATCGAGGACGCGCTGTTGTAATTCATTTTGTTGTGTCATGTATTATTTCCCTCCTTTGAACAGAAAATAAAGTTCAAGTTTATTTAAGAAGTGCTTCGCAAGCCGTTGATTTCCGTTTCGGTTACGCTTTCCGCGGGCGTGGCCTTACACGAACGTCTCAGGCGTCACGCTTTTCCCGCTGGAAGCTTGCTTGTGACGAAAGGCTTTAGCCGTCAGTCACACTCGAACCTTCACACCAATCAACTACTAAACGTTTAAATTTAAATTACCCCTCTATAAATAAACTGAACAAAAATTTATTCACACCATTAGACTATCCAATCTAACGAATTTAAAAACGTGAGAACTTCTTCATGAAGCTGGTCTTTTTCTTTGTCGAGTGTGATGACATGGCCCGAATGCTCATACCAGCTGATTTTTTTGTCGTTCGATTCGACGGTGTCATAAATAATATTGGCTGAATCGGGGTTGATGACTTTGTCGTTGCGCGCTTGGATTACTAAAATCGGCGCATACAGTAAGTCGATCGTCTCTCGTACATCGTAAATCAATTGCTGCAGTTCAGGCAGTGATGCCATTCCTTGCTGCTTAATCGCTTCAATCTCTAATTCAATTTCCTGTTCACTTTTACCTTGTTGTTTTTTATATTGTTTTGCATATTCAAGAACGCCTTCAAACATAATGTCTGTCGTGCGCATCGTCACCGGCGAGCACATCGTCACAACGCCTTTCACCGGATGACTTGTCGCAAGCTTGAGTGAAAATACGCCACCGAGCGATAATCCTGCAACAGCGATTTCTTCATAGCCTGCCTCTTTTAATTGTGTATACCCGTTTTTTACATCTTGCCACCATTCTTCGGGATTTGAGACAATCAGTTCTTCTGGCGGAACACCATGTCCTTTATAATGTGGGGCAAGCGATGTGTAGCCGTGCTTTTCCAAAAAGCGTCCAAGCATCCGCACATCTGCCGAACTACCTGTAAATCCATGTAATAATAAAACCGCTCTCGGTCCTGCCTGAAAGAAGAACGGTGAAGACAAAGCTGTTTTCATACTCGTGGCTCCTGTCTTATTGAATAATATGAAAGATACGATTCAATCACACCATTGAATCGTGGAAAACTTTTCATTTCTTTCTTCTATTATACTTCGTTTCCTGCCACACTAAAAGAAAAAGCCCAACCTAGCATTAAATGCTTGGTTAGGCGTTTAATTTCAATCAATTTAATCACTTACGCCTCGGCGTAAGTGCGTCCTGATTCGGCTTTGTGCTTGCACAAAGAACTCCTTGCCGAATCTGTGACATCTGCCAGAGGCTATAATTTCTTTCAGTCGCTGTTTTATACAGCGGGTGAAAGAAATTTAGAATTTCGTAATCGCTAATGCTAATACGAAGAATGCAACAGAAAGAACGATTGTTGTGCGGTGTAGGACTAGATCCATTCCACGAGCTTTCTGTTTACCGAATAGTTGCTCAGCTCCACCAGAGATGGCACCTGATAAACCAGCGCTTTTACCTGATTGTAATAATACAACAACGATTAAGGCTATAGCTACGATAATAAGTAATACTGTAAATAACGTATGCATTTGCTCCACCTCCTAAGTATGGACGTCACAATACAAAATAGTATATCAAAACGAGGGCGCCATTACAATATTTCTTGGAAATGAACATCATATTTTATCCAACAATATCCACTCTTATTCAAAATCATTAAAACGGCATTCGCTTATATTACGCTTCGCCGCCAATGCAAGCGGCACCATCGTTTCAAACAGCAGATCCGCTTCTTCGAAAATCAGTTTGCGCAGTTCAATATTGAAGTACTCCTTCATCCGCGATTCGGTCATTACTTCATGAACAGCCCCGATCACCGCCTTTTTCTCCTTTGCGATCATCAATACTTGATCGGCCAAGTAAAACGCGTGGTTCGGATAGTGCGTGTTTATAATGCATGAAATATTATGCTCTTTTGATAAGCGTTTTAATGTTTCCAAAATGACAACCTGCTTTTGCACATCCAGATGCGATTCCGGTTCATCCAAAATTAAAATTTCCGGATTCGATACGAGTGTCCTCGCGATTAACGCCAGCTGCAGTTCCCCGCCGCTCACTTCGTTGCATGACTTTTTCGCCAAATGCACAATGCCGACTTCATTTAATGCCGCGTGTGCTTTTTCATAGTCTTCCTTGCGTGGCTTTGACAATGAACCGATATACGGAGCACGCCCCATTACCACTAAGTCTTCAATCGAAAAGCCGAACACCATTTTATGCGCCTGCGGAACGTAACCGATTTTCTTCCATAATTCTTTTTGCGAAACTTTTGGAAGCGGTACATCATCGATCAATGTTTCACCAACCCGCCAGTCGTTCAAGCCGGTAATGCATTTTAACAAGGTTGTTTTCCCTGCGCCGTTTGGACCGAGTATTGCCATAATCTTGCCAGGTTCCAGCGTTAAGCTAATATTCGATTCATATATGAACGGCTTCACTTCCTTCTTTTTCGCATAGCAGAAGTTGCCTTCACGTACTTCTATTTTCATGACCAGCTACCTCCTGTACGACGTAAAAGATAAGCAAAGAACGGTGCCCCGACAATCGCCGTTAAGATCGACAACGGAATTTCCGCCGCTGTTACCGAACGGGCGAGTGTATCGATAATAAGTAAATACGCGCCGCCGAGTGCAATCGACATCGGCAGTACGCGCTCATTGTTGCTGTCGACAAACATCCTTGCGATATGCGGAATAATTAAACCGACCCAGCCGACAATCCCTGCAACAGCAACGGCTGCCGCTGTACAAAGTGTCGCCCCTGCAATAACGAGCCACTTCATGCGTACAACATTAATCCCTAACGACTTCGCCTCATCATCCGGCAATGTCAGTAAGTTAATGCGCCAGCGCAGTGCAAGTAAAATGAACATCCCGACTAAAATAATCGGTCCTGCTGTCCATAAATCGCGGTACGAAGCTGTTCCCAAACTTCCCATCAGCCAATACGTAATCGCAGGCAGTTTTTCTTCCGGGTCTGCCACAAATTTCGTTAATGAGATCAATGCATTAAATAACGCACTTGTCACAACCCCTGCCAGAACAAGCATAAAGATCGGCATATTGCGACCAGACCCGCCGATCAAATACGTAAATACGATAGCTGCTAACCCAAAGACGAGCGCAAAACCTTGTGTTACATAACCATTGCCAAACAGTAAAATCCCGATAGAAGCACCAAAACCGGCACCCGCTGCGACCCCTAAAATATCCGCGCTCACTAATGGATTGGCGAACATCCCTTGGAATGCGGCACCTGAAATGGAAAGCCCCGCACCGATCAATAGTGCGAGGATAATACGCGGTAGCCGAACAGTCATGACTACGTTATATTCCATTTGTGTCCAAGATTCTTCTACCGGAAAAATATGCGAACTAAGGATTTTCACCACCGTTACAAAATCGACTTCAAACCGGCCGATGCCAAGTGAAGCAATCGCAAGAACAAGCGGCAATACCCACAGTAAAATACTTTTCCACTTTTTCATAAGAGTCCCTCGTTCTAATACTTCGCAGCGTCAGAAGATGGGTGCAGAATTTGTTCTACTTCTTCGTCCGTTACGTCATATCCGTAAAAATCTTTATAGTAACTCTTAATTTCAGCGTTCATATCATAGTCGAATAGTTCAGGCTGGTTGTTGTTTGCCAACCATTTCAGCATTAACGGTGCATCGCCACTTGGCGGGAACCAGCGATATATCCCAAGCGGAATCTTATACACCTGCTTGTTTTTCACCGCTTCCACTTCGCTCCAGTCCTGACCTGGAATCGTATTATTATATAAATCTTCCGGCTGAATTTCCGTGAAGTTCGTTATGTAGATGATTTCCGGATTCCAATTGTAGATTTGCTCCATGTTCACATCTTTGCGTCCTGTTACGTCGTTTTCCGCAACGTCATTTGCACCTGTTGCGTTCAGCCATTGATTCCCGAAGAAGTTTTTACCGCCAACTGTAATCGCCTGCTCAGATAATTGATACAACATAAGCACATTCGGTTTCTCTTCTGCTTTTAAGCTATCGATCTTTTCATAAATTTCGTTTTGTACATCTGTACCGATTTCGATAAAATTGTCCGCGCGTTCTGTTGTGCTCGCAATTTCACCCGTCAGTTTTAACCAGCTGTTGAATGTTGCAAGTGGCTCTGCTGCCGCTGCATCAATCGCTTTAATCGCTACCGTGTTGATACCTGCAGCACGTGCCTGCTCGACTGATTTTTCATCTGTTGCAATTTCAAAGAACACATCCGGGTTAATTTTCATTAATTCCTTAACGTTCATTTCACCGTTTTGTACGAATGATGTATCCGCATTCAAAATTTCCGGAGCCATTTTCGATAAGATCGAATTTTCAGCTGCATTGTATGAGTTCGGGTGCATTCCTACGATTTCTTTTGCCGAATTTGTTGCGACATACCATGTATGGAAGTACGGTAAAATCCCGCCTGATACGATCGAGTTCACTTCAGCAGGAATCGTTACTTCTGTCCCCGCCTGATCGATGACGATTTTCTCTTCTGCCGTCGTTTCAACCTCTTCTCCTGAAGCTGATGTTGTTGCCTCATTATCTGAACATGCTGCTAGTGCCATTGAAGTGAGTGCAAGCGTTGTCAAAATTACTTTACGTCCTACCATTGTTTTCTCTCCTTAATCTCTCGTTTTCACGAAATTTATTATTTTAATAAAATATTATTTGATTTCCATTCGAGATTGAGTATAATTGATAATGATTTTCATTGTCAATGATAATTCGGTTTGCAAATGAGAATTTGTATCAATTAATTAAATTTACAGGATTAAAGGAGATTTTTATGTCTGAATATAAAATTGTAAAACTGGAAGGCGGACATGCATTCAGCTTAGAGGGACGTGCCATGAATGTCTCTAACGAACCAATGGACCATGTCACATTCATCGACCAGTATGAAATTTCGACTGCTGACCTTGCTCGCTTCAACGTAATGGTCGTAACGGACTTTATCGATCAGGAGCATCTTTACGAGCACAAACAAGTGATTGAAAACTTCTTAAATGAAGGGAAAATTATTATTGCCAACACACATATTTTCCGTCCTTGGCTACCAGGTGTTGGTCTGTTCATGCCAAAGGAAATTAAGTCCCACGCAGATTATGTAATGGAGCCTGCAGCTGAAGGTACATTTTATGAAGGCGTTGACATGATGAAACTTACATACCGTAAAGGCGTTTCCGGATTTTATGCGCGCGGCTCGCATTCGGTAGTCAACAAACAATCGGAAATCGTGCTGCAGTTTACGGATGGCACACCGATCGTTTTCATCGATCGCACTGCTACTAAAGGAACTGTTGTCGCAGCATCTTGCCGTGATTTTCTGACATATGCAACTGGTGAAAACTCGACTCAGCTGATCGCACCACAGTTTTTAGTGTGGCTCGATCAAGAATTACTACGTTTGAAAGAAGGATCTGAAGCATGAGAAAAATAGCCGTATTATATAGTGGGCACGCGCCTCATTACGTGACATTCAATACACCAAAATTCAAGCAGTACTTCGAGAAAATCATCTATTTACCGCGCTTTGTCGAGGAAGATTTGGAAGGAATGGATGTACTGATCGTGCCTTCTCAATTGCACAATAAATTATTGTTGGAAGCAGCACCTGCAATCCGACGCTTTGCAGATAACGGCGGCGTTGTCGTAGCATTCGGACCTCAGCCGTGGCAATGGATTCCGGGCCAAAACTGGGAAACACGCCCGACGAACTTCTGGTGGTGGCTTGAAAAAGATGCGGACAGCGGCTTACGAATGGTCGCACCGGATTACCCGTTATTCCGTGACGGTTTTCTGGATGAAGCTGGCTGCACATGGCATCAGCATGGTGTATTTCACTTACAGGAAGGCATGCAGTCATTGATTGATATGAAGGATGGCGGTTCATTATTGTATGTCGATAAAGTAAGTTCAAAAGGTACTTGGATCGTGACAACACTTGACCCGGACTTCCACTTCGGTTCGTATTTCATGCCGGCAACGGAGAAGTTCATGGACGGCTTCTTCCCTTGGTTAGCGTTCGGGGAAATTTAATTGAAAAAAGCATGGTACCCGCAATTGATACGGGCGCCATGCTTTTCATTTGTTTTAATTAGTCGTTGCTGTTGTCATCTGCATTATCATCAACAGTGCCATCAACAGCGCCATCAACATCTTTATCGTCATCTAAGGTATCTTCTACGTTGTCATCGTTATTGTCGTTGTTGTCGTCGCCATCAACATCTAATTCTACATTCGTATCGTCATTGTTGTCATCGACTAAGCCATCATCTGTACCGTCATCGATGTTGTTGTCGATGTTCGTATCGTCCTCATCGTTACATGCTGCAAGCGATAATGATAGTAACAGCGTCATCATCAGAGTAGGTGTCTTTTTAAGTTTCATATTGTAATAGCCTCCTTTGGTGTATGGTTTTATGATTCCCCGATTTATAAAAGAAAAACATCTTTTATGATTTTCCACCTCAAAAAGAAATTTTCCGGCATTGTATTTTCTTTACGATTTACATTCGTTATAGTGAATTGAGGAGGTGAAAATCGTGCAGCAAACCAGGCATTATTTATTCGTCAAAACATTGTTGAATCGCATGAAAATGGATGATTTGGACGCACCCTCAATCGAGCAGGAATTTTACCGATTGGAGGCCGGCTTATCAGGCGAACAAAAGCTGAAACGGCTGCTCTCGGACTATCATTTTAAATCCGCTTTCCATATTTTTTATAATTTCGAATGCATCAATTCAAAAGGTTTTACCCATCAAATGGACGCTTTGCTCATTACGCCAAATTTTGTCGTCGTTATTGAAGTAAAACAAATGTCCGGCACCCTTTACTACAAACCGGCGCTCCATGAATTTTCCCGCATCCACGATAATGTCAGCGAAAACTTCCCGAACCCGTTTGACCAGGCATACCGCCACCAGCTTTTTTTGGAGCATCAATTTAAAGCGTGGCAAATTTCCATCCCAATTTACCATATCGTCGCGCTCGCCAATCACCGCGCAACACTCGACCATTCCCTTTCCAATTTCCCGATCATGCATATGAGCGGTATCCCCAGGTTTATCGAAAAACTGTATAAGCAGCATCCGAATCCTCGCGTGAATATTACTTTTCTGCAAAATCAATTAGAGCAACTTTATGAACAGCTCCCCCCTCGTAGGGGCATTGAAAGGCACCGGCTACGTAACGGAGTTCTCTGTAAGGAGTGCGATTATGTCAATGAAATGCATTATAGACAAGGCTATTTTATTTGCCCGGTATGTCAGGTGAAAAGTAAAGAAGCATTGTATGAAACTTTTCTGCAATACCGAATTTTAGTCGGCCCACGCATAACGAATAAAGAGTTCCGTGAGTTTTTTAATATTTCGTGTATCCATACTGCTTCGAAACTGTTGGCGAAAGCCGGTCTGGAGAAGCACGGGGTGAATAAAGGGACTTATTATTTAATTCCGGAGAAGTTTGAATAGATGTACAATATAGAAAAGGACGTGACGAATATGAAGGAAAAACAACGTCGTAACCATGTTGATTCGGCAACTAAGGAGCTTATTATCAAATCTGTAGCAGAAGAAGGCGCAAAGGTTTCCGACATCGCTGGTCGATATGATGTCGGCCATTCGACAGTTCATCGGTGGGTGAAAGAATACCGCGAGTCACTGACAGACTTGGTCCCAGCAAGCGAAGCAGAAAAAATAAGAGCAGCTTATGAGAAGAAAATTCGCGCATTGGAAGAAGAGAATGAAATTTTGAGAAAAGCGATTCATGGACTTTCGGACATTGAACGGTAAATCGAGAGGCAGACCCCCACATTCCATAGGCGGGGGTCTTTCTAATATATCCGAAAAAGTTCTAATATAAATTTATTTGTTCTAATATATTACCGATCTTCTAAAATAAATGCGGTTTGTTCTAATAAGTGTTCCAGATGTTCAAATAAAGTATCTACTTCTTCTAATATCGTACCAACATTTTCTAATAAACGACTCAAATGTTCTAATAAAATCACGGTAAGCTTTCTCCCAGCCCTTTTCACCCGGAATAAAAGCTCTTTTCCACCTCAAATTCAAGGAACTTCTAATATCCATCCCAGTTCTTCTAATATCACTCGCACTTTTTCTAATAACCGGCTCCATTGTTCTAATAAAATCCCCTCCACCACCCCAACAAAAAAACAGCACCGGAACCCCCCCGATGCTGTAATTCCTACCTATTAAATTAATTCCCAACCGGCTTGCTGTTCTTCACGAAGAACGAACCAACCAAACCTAATACCGAAACGACTGTCACGACGATGAACGCTGAGTGAACACCGTGTGCTAAAAACTCTGCCGGTAAAGCGTTGCTGAATTTTTCGATATAGTTTTGCTGACCGATTGTGAACATTGTAATCGCAACCGCTGTACCTGAAGCACCGGCGATTTGCGTTAATGTGTTTAATGCTGCTGAACCGTCAGCAAATTTCTGTGGTGCCAATGAGTTCATCGCATTCGTTTGTGCCGGCATGATTGTCATCGATACTCCGACAAAGAATACACATAAGTTTACAATGATAATCCAAGTTGCAGTTGTTGCTGAAATTGTTGTTAAAAATACGATCATCGACACTAAAATCATCGCAAAACCGATACGTGTAAAGATTTTCGCTCCGACTTTATCGAAGTTTGTCCCAACGATTGGTGACATGATGATATTTAAAATGTTACCCGGCAACATACATAAACCTGCCGTTAATGCTGCGAAACCTAATACTGTTTTCAGGAACATCGGCACTAAAATCGCCACTGAAAGAATCATGAACATTGTCGCAACCATCAACGCGACACCTAAAGAGAACATCGGTGATTTGAATACCGATAAGTCGATCATCGGCTCGTCCATTTTTGTTTGGCGAACGCCGAATACTACTAATAAAACTAAGCCAATAACAAGTGGTGCCCAAACGATTGGTTTTGAAATCGATTGCTCCGCTAATGTTGCTAACGCGAATACAACACCACCGAAACCGAATGTAGAAGCTATTAATGATAATAAATCAATTTTTGGACGTGTTACGTTTGAAACATTGTCCACTTTAGCAATTGCTAAAACGATTACAAGGGCATAAACAACGACCATGATCCAGAAAATATATCTCCAGCTTAAAGAAGATACGATTAAACCTGCGATTGATGGACCTAATGCCGGACCTGCCGTTAAGATAATCCCTACAAACCCCATGACCGCGCCACGTTTTTGTACCGGGAAAATCAGCATTACAACACTGAACATTAACGGTAGAATAATCCCTGTTGCAAGTGCTTGTACGAAACGACCTGCCAGTAATACCGCAAAGTTCGGTGCTAATGCGCCTAATAATGAACCGATCACTGCGAACACAACTGCCGCCACTACTAATTGACGTGTTGTAAACCAACGGACTAAATAAGATGATAATGGAACTAATACGGCTAATACTAATAAGTAGCCAGTTGTTAACCATGCTGCTGATGCGGCTGATACACCGAAGTCATCCATAATATTTGTTAACGCCATGTTTAATGCCGTTTCACCAAATAAACCAACGAATGTACTGATCATCAGAACAGCTGCCATGCCTTTTGGGCTTTTCACATTGAATAGTGCTGCCATTTTTGTTTCCTCCTATCGTATAAGACTCTTTTATGAAAGATGATAATTGCTTTGTATCATGCTTTTTGCTGTTATATAACTCAAACAGCACGCTTTAAAATATATCAAATTTTTTCATGGAAATTCAATGACTCAGGCGAAAAATATTAGACCGGTCGTTATAATTGTGAACACTCATTATCCAGTTTTAACCTTAACTGGGCCTATCTTTCGTAGATATTTATTTACATATTTCTGTGTAAACGATTGCATTATTTCCAATAAAATTTGTAGCGTTACAACAAAAACATTGCTACATCAACATTTACAAACGATTTCATATCCATTGCTATGAAAAACAATAATTTTGCAATAGTTTTCCACGAACTAAACATAAAAAACAGGCTAATTGTGAACAATAAAAAAGCCTGTCCAGAAATCACATTCCGGACAAGCCTTTACTTATACTGCGCAACCAACGCAGGGATGACTTTGCTTATATTTAATAACGGCTCGTTCGAACGCTGGGACAATGACAGGGTAACGGCCCCTTCAATCATCGCGCTTACCGCTTTACTCAATGTGACAGCCGCTTCATCACTAAACCCGTTGGCAATCAATTTTGTGTAATAAATTGATTCCCAGTACTTATACGTATCACCGCATACTTTCCGCAAACGCTCATTCATAAATGCCGATTCCGCCGCAAGCAGTCCGAACGGCATCATCGTATAGGAACGCTCCTCAAGTCCATTGTCCAGATCAAATAGGTCGGCCATCGCTAAAATATGGGCATTCAGTGCTGCCCCGACATCCTCGAACTCGTTCATATAATGCTGAATGACCGCACCGATTCGCCGTTTTGACAATACGATCGCTTCTTCGGCAAGCTGCTCCTTCCCTTCAGGAAAATAGTGATACAGCGACCCTTTTGGTGATCCCGATTCTTTAATAATCTGATTTAAACCGGTCCCGTGGAAACCTTGAAAGTAAAACAACCGTGTCGCTGTTTCTAAAATTTTGTCTTTCGTTTGATTAGACATACCGTTCCCTCACCATCTATAACAACTGGTCTAATTTCAACCAAGTATGTGCCGTTAAATTTGAATAGCTTAAACATATCACATATTCTAGCGCTTATATAATAACGAGAGGCCAACGTTCACAAACTTTCAACAAATTATCCCCCAGATTTTCTAATATAATCTAAAATGTTCTAATATAAATTTATTTGTTCTAATATATTTCCGGTTTTCTAATATAAGTGCGGTTTGTTCTAATAAGTGTTCCAGATGTTCAAATAAAGTATCTACTTCTTCTAATATCGTACCGACATTTTCTAATAAACGACTCAAATGTTCTAATAAACTCACGGCACGCCTTCTTCTCGCGCTTTTCACTTGGAATAAAAGCTCTTCTTCAAGGAACTTCTAATATCCACTCCAGTTCTTCTAATATCACCAAGATTTCTTCTAATAACCGATCCATTTCTTCTAGTAAAACCACCAAAAAAAGACACCCGCCAAAAAGCGAGTGCCCAATCCAACTGTAAAACAATTATTTAATATTGTAGAAAGATTTTAGCCCTTCAAAACGGCTAGTTGCACCTAATTGGTCTTCGATGCGTAGTAATTGGTTGTACTTCGCAACGCGGTCCGTACGAGATGGAGCACCTGTTTTGATTTGGCCTGCGTTTGTAGCGACAGCGATGTCAGCGATTGTGTTATCTTCTGATTCGCCTGAACGGTGAGAAATTACTGCTGTGTAGCCAGCGCGTTTCGCCATTTCAATTGCTTCAAATGTTTCTGTTAAAGTACCGATTTGGTTTACTTTGATTAAGATTGAGTTGCCAACGCCTTCTTCGATACCGCGAGATAATTTCGTTGTGTTTGTAACGAATAGATCGTCACCAACTAATTGTACGCGGTCGCCGATACGCTCTGTTAATAGCTTGTGGCCAGCCCAGTCGTTTTCGTCTAAACCGTCTTCGATTGAGATGATTGGGTATTTAGAAGTTAACTCTTCGTACCAAGCAACCATTTCTTCTGAAGTTTTTTCTACGCCTTCACCAGCTAAAACGTATTTGCCTGTTTCTTTGTTGTAAAGCTCAGAAGATGCAACGTCCATTGCTAAACGGATTTCTTCGCCCATTTTGTAGCCTGCTTTTTCAACTGCTTCGATGATCACAGTGATCGCTTCTTCGTTTGAACCTAAGTTTGGAGCGAATCCGCCTTCGTCACCTACAGCTGTGTTGTGGCCTTTTTCTTTTAATACAGTTTTTAAGTTATGGAAGATTTCTGTACCCATGCGTAAT